>CALPZT020000311.1 GCA_943328365.2 Bifidobacterium breve
GGTACATCCACTGGGTCATTCGGGTCAGCTTGGCGTAGTCGATCCGGCTGGGCTCGTCGCGCACCGTGTGGTAGTCCGGGTGCAGGTTGGTCGAGTACTCAATGGCCGGGACGTTCAGACGGGCGTACGGCACGTGGTCGGAGCGGAAATACCACCCTTCCGGATGCGTGGGACGATCCCAGATCGAGTCGAGCTTGAACTTGCCGGTCAGGTTGTTGGCGGCGAGCGCCATATCGACCAGCTCCGACGAGTTCTTGTGCGGGGGCTGGATGCCGAGCAGGGAGGCCGAGTCCGGGTTGTTACGGCCGATCATGTCGCCATTGAGCACGGCGACGATCTTCTGCAGAGGCACCACCGGATGTGCGGCGTGATAGCGCGAGCCGAGCAGTCCGCGCTCCTCAGCGCCGTGGTACACGAAGGTGCGCTCTCCCCCGGCCCGGTGAATACGCCGCTCCTCATCGAGTTGTTCGCGAAGGATCCCGAGCGAGCGGCTCGCAGGCTCGTTCACATCCCGATGGGACGCTTCGGTGAGCCAAGCGAACTTGCGGCTGCAGTCGCCTTCCTCGCGAGCGACGACTCCTCGTTCCTCACCGCCTCGAACTTCCTCATCGATGGGGGCATCTCCGGGGCGTACGTCACGCCGCTCTAGCCAGCTCAAAGGTCAAGGCCGGGCACTTCGAGGAACGCGCCTCCAGTGTCCGGCCTTGGTCGTCTGAGGACCCTCAGTAGAGGTCGAGTCGCCGATCGTCGAAGACATGATTGCGATCGCTCAGCGACTTATCCCTCGCCCGAGCCGGCTCGATATCCGCGAGGAGCAGCGCCGGCTCATCAGCGCTCACCGGCCCGGCAATCGCGAAGCCATCCGGATCGATGATGGTGCTTCCACCAGTCCACGACACACCCCGCTCAGTACCGCACCGATCAGCCGCGATGAGGTACACCCGATTGGTCGATGCCGCGGCCTGCGCCCGCACGACCTCTCCGGGTCTCTCACCCTCAGGCCGGGGCGCAAGCGGCCAGTTTGTCGGCACGCACACGATGTCGGCACCCCCGAGCGCGGCGAAACGCATCCACTCGGGGAATTCGAGGTCGTAGCAGACCATCACGGCGATGCTTCCGACAGCGGTGTCGACGAGCACTGGCCGAGCATCTCCAGGGGTGAAAACCTCCTTCTCCCGATCCCACAGGTGGGCCTTGCGGTAACTCGCACGCAGCCCGGTCGAATCAACGACCACCGCGGTGTTGAACAGCGCGCCGCCAGCATCCCGCTCTGCGACCCCGCCGACGATGACGAGATCTCGGGATGCAGCGAGATCCGACCATTCGGCCACCGTCGGCCCCGCGAGACCCTCGGCCAGGCTCATCGCCTCAGCGCGATCATCGAACACATAACCCGAGGCAGTGAGCTCCGGGAGGACGATCAGCCGCGCACCCGCCTCGGCCGCTGCCTCGATGGCCCGGCGTGCAGCGAGCCGATTGCCATCGAGGTCTCCGATGCACAGGTGCAATTGCGCCGCGGAGACGATCACTGCTGCTCGCCAGAACTGTGCGCGCGTGCAGCGTCCAGGAACCGGCTGATGAGACCGAGATCCGCAACCCGTCGGTCAGGATGCTCCGGATGCCATTGGACACCGATGCAGAAGGGCATCGCGGGGTCCTCGCACACTTCGATCGTGCCGTCCGGGGCTGATCCGGTCACGATGAGATCACCGGGATCCTTGACCGCCTGATGGTGCGAGGAGTTCACGATGACGTCGGTAGCGCCGAGCGCCTCGGCAATGATCGAACCTTCAGTGAAGGTGGCGGCATGGTCAACGAACTGCCCGGGTCGCTCGCGGTGCACGAGCGAGGAGACGTCAGGCAGGTTCTGGTGGAGTGATCCGCCATGCGCGACCGCCATCACCTGAAGCCCCCTGCAGATGCCGAGCACCGGCATCCTGCGCTCGCGAGCACCACGGTAGAGATTCGACTCTGATGCGTCGCGGCTGATGCGGGGATGGTCACTCGTTTCGTGGGGCACTTCGCCATACGAGGCGGGATTCACATCCGCCCCGCCGACGATGACGAGTCCGTCGAGCCGGTCCAGGACGTCGACGTCGTCACCGGTATCAGGCGGCAGGATGACGACGCGGGCGCCGGCCTCCTGAAAGAGATCGATGTACCAGTGGGGCAGGAGGGCGGCTTCTATATCCCAGGCACCCCACCTTGCCGGCTCGAGATAGCAGGAGAGGCCGATCACTGGTCGTGGCATAGCGACATCCTGCCATTTGCCACGCGGGAGTTCGGGGGCTGTCGCCCTCAGTTCGGGGCGGACGTCGTCGAACCTCGAACGATGAGTTCGGGTCGAAAGACGAACTCATCGCGTGGTGCCGGGGTTCCATTGACCTCGTCCATGAGCGCTTGGACAGCCGCTGCACCCATTGCGTCGACCGCCTGCCGAACCGTGGTGAGCGGCGGGTCAGTGAAGGCGATGAGGGGTGAATCGTCGTAGCCCACGACGGATACGTCCTGCGGCACGCGCAGTCCGCGCTGCCGGGCGGTGCGGACAACCCCGAGGGCCATGAGGTCCGAGCCGCAGACGATCGCCGTGACACCGGCAGCGAGCAGGTGATGGGCTGCGGCCTGGCCGCCCTCGACGGTGAACAGCGACTGGACGATGAGCGACTCCGCGTCCTCCCGGGAGGCTCCGAGATGTCGTTCCATGGCAGCGATGAACCCCGCTCGCTTTCGCACGACCGGCACGAACCGATCGGGTCCGACGGCGAGCCCGATGCGGCTGTGGCCCATCGACGCAAGATGCGCGACGGCGAGATCCATCGCGGCGACGTCATCGTCTGAAATGAAGGGTGCGTCAACGCCTGCCATGAACCCGTTCACGAACACCACGGGCAGACCACGTTCGGTGAGTGCGCGATAACGGCCGTTGTCGGCCGTGGCATCCGCGTGCATCCCCGAGACGAAGATGATGCCGGCCACGCCTCTATCGAGGAGCAGTTCGACGTACTCGTCCTCGCCCACTCCGCCCGGGGTCTGGGTGCAGAGCACTGCGGTGAGTCCGTGCTGGGCCAAGTGCGTTTCCATCACCTGGGCAAACGCCGGAAAGATCGGATTGGAAAGCTCAGGGGTCACGAGGCCGACAAGGCCCGACTTGCCTCGGAGCCGCACTGGTCGTTCGTAGCCGAGCACATCTAGGGCGGTCAGGACAGCACGCCGGGTGATGATCGAGGCACCAGGCCGGTCATTGAGCACCCTCGACACTGTTGCCTCGCTCACGCCGGCCATCTCCGCGATGTCGGCGAGCGTGGCTCGGGGCTGTTCGGACATGGCTCCACTGTATGGGTCGCCCGGAGCGCCACCGGGACTATAGGGCCCGTGAGTAACGATCTAATGTCGCTGCTGGCCATCGCAATCGTCGCCGCAGCGGTACCGCTCCTCGTCGGCATGCTCAGGCTGCGGATCGCCGACGTCGTCCTGCTCATCGGCTGCGGAATCCTTCTTGGA
>CALPZT020000312.1 GCA_943328365.2 Bifidobacterium breve
ATGGTCACCGCGAGTGTCAATAAGACCCTCATCAACGATGACTACGCCGATGTCGCCCCGCCCATCGTTCTCGCTAGTGGTGAGACGACAGAGTTCACCAAGAACGTCACCTCGATCAAGGATCGAACGATCGGTGCCCGTGCAATCTTCTCGCACGGCGACGATCGTCGATTCATGGACAGCCTTGGCGAGTGGACGTACCGTGAGCTGCGGATGGAGGACTACGCATGCCCCTCCGCCGCCATCGCGCTGACGTGCTCGGCGGGACTGACGGTTGACCTCTCGGGCTACATCTCCCGTCGCGACGATGACGATTCGGATCGCCGCGGAGGCACCACGGTCGAGATCACGATCGATGGCACCCCTGTGGTGCTGCCGGACGATGGCAAGGTCCCCAGCAGCGGAATCTTCACGTTCGCATCTGGAGCACTGAACCCAGCGATCGCGCACGGTGCCACCGTTGTCGTCGACTCGTCAATCGATAGCGGAGACATCAATCGGACGCTGTCGCTCTCTGTCTGCAACCCGACCATCGTGCCCGGTCCGGGAACAACGACCACGGTCACCGTTCCTGGCCCGACTGTCAGTGCGACCGCAACCGTGACGGCCACGCCGTCGCCTGCAGTCGCACCGAGCGAGACAGCCACCCCGGTTGTCACGCCCGAGCCGGCAGTCACGCCGGAGCCGGTTGTCATCACGCCGGAGCCTGCCACGGCTCCGACCGTTGTCAACGCCGGTGACGGCAGCAGCGCACCGCAGTCCGGCCTTCCCCTCTGGGCGATGGCGCTTGCTGCAGTCGCTGCGATCGGTGCCGCCGGAGCAAGTGTCCGACTGGCAACGAAGAAGCACTAGCACCAGCTAGCCGCTTCACCCACAAGGAGATCCAATGAATGAGCGACCCCGCCCCGCAACCCTCGTCCTCACGTTGAGCATCATCACGCTCATCGTGGCGGCCCTAGGGTTCGCGGTGGCGGGGTCGCCATTGGGCGTCCTCAGCATCGAATCGGTAGGAGACCGTAGCGTCGCCACGGCACGCCCTTCGGCCACGCCAATCCCCGACTACACGAAGGAACCCCGGCCCGTCCCCGTCCCGATCGAGACCGCGGATCCCGTCCGGATCAAAATTCCCGCACTCGACGTCGCCGCGAACGTCATCCCGGTCGGCGTCGACAAGGAGAACGCAATGGAGATCCCCGAGGACATCATGGAGGTCGGGTGGTACCGGTTCGGCCCTGCTCCCGGCAGCTCGGCCGGCTCCGCCGTCCTCGTCGCGCATCGCGACGGACGCATCCAGGGCCATGGCGTCTTCTACAGCCTCGGTGCATTGAATGTCGATGACCCGATCATCGTCACCGACGATGCCGGCAAGCGAATGGAATACCGGGTTGTCGCCCGCGAGTCCATCCCGAAGAAGAAGCTCCCGATCAAGGAGGTCTTCTCAGCGGAGGGCGCGCCACGCCTCACGCTCATCACATGCGGTGGCTACTACGACCGCGACAACGGCGGCTATCAGGACAACGTGGTCGTGACCGCTGTTCCCGCTGCTGTGAGCAGCTGACCCCGGCATCGGTGCTGCGCACCTCTAGGGAGCGACATCAAACGGGCTTTGCCGCGCAGGTCTTCGTCATCGCGTGAATGCCGCTCACATCGCCCGCGCCCAGCGTCACGTTTCGGTCGACGATCGGGTACATGATGTTCTGGCTGAGCGAAGCATGGGAGAGGCCGAGCACGTGGCCGAGTTCGTGGAGGTACAGGCTCCTCAGCTTTCGCACCGGGTTTCGCCCCGGGTCCTGCACGTAGTCGGTCCGGAACACCGCGTTGCCACCCGTGATCTCATGGCCGGCGACCGCTACCGTCGAGGGGGCCCCGAACCCCAATGTCGCGCTGCCGAGCAGCTTCGACTGCCCGTGCTTCAGATACGTCAGGTAGATGTGGCGAGCGGCGACGGGACTGCCATCGGCCGGGGTGAGCTGGAACGTGGAGTCGTTGTAGTTCACCGGTACCTCGCCCGCGTACGAGAACGACAGCCCTGATTCCTGTGCCCACTGCTCGAGGGCCCACTTCGCGCTGCGCACCTGCGTCTCGGTCTGGGCGGCCGTCAATTCGCGGGAGTCGAGGCTCCAGGTGATCGGCCCGGGGCATGGGCTCCATCCGCTGTTGGCAAGCTCGGGTGCTTGGTTCTGGAAGATTGACGCGTAGTCGTTCGCGACGACGGATGAGCCCTTGGACGTCGCGGCGAGCGGCACGGCCTGAGTGACCTTCGATGCTGCGGATGCGGCCTCAGTCGATCGGGTGGCGGACACCCACGGCGCACTGGCGCTCAGCAGGAGCACTGCAAGGGTCGCGATACCGACGACGAGCAGCCTTGCCCACTGCATGCTGCCCGTTTTGACGGGCGTCAACCAACTGGTCATGTCTGGTCACCTCCTGGCATTCCGTGATGCCAGTGTGCGTGACCGGGCGCTGCCCAGTCAATTGACCGGACAGCCGAATCGAGTGGTTTCGCGCTTCGGTGCTAGTTGGATTTTCGTTTCATCGCAACACTTTTTCGACCTTTTTGCCCTGCCGACCCGTCCTTCGCCGTCAATCGAAACTTGACCGGTCAAGGGGCGTGATCGGCAGGACACGCCGAATTACTCGCCGAGGAGCTTGGCCTTCTGGGTCGCGAACTCGTCATCGGTGAGGATCCCCTGGGTGTGAAGCTCGGCGAGCTGCTGGAGCTGGGTGATCATCTCCGAGGTCATCGCGCCGGAGTCGGCGGCCGGAGCCACCGCAGGGGCAGGCGCAGCTGCCGCGGCCTGCTGCTGGGCTGCGGCCTGCTTCGCCTGGGCGCCCTCAACCTGCTTCTCGCGGATACTGCCCGAGACGACGGTCGCGGTTCCTGCAACAACAGCGGTGCGTGCCATGACTCCGAACAGTCCCGGGCCGCGGCGTTCTTCCCTGCGCATGAGCTCTCCTCGATCAGATGGTCGACGTGATGGTCAACGAATGGTGGTGGGTTCAGGCTTCGAGTGCTGCTGCGGCAACCGCCGCAAGCACTGCATCGCGCGGAATCCGGTCGTGGGCGACGATCGCGCCATCGGCACGGCGCACGGCATCGGCGAACGAGGTCGCCCAGGTGTTCTCCCAGACGATGAGCGCTGCAGACGAGTTGAAGTCCAGCTCGGTGGCGATGAGCGCGATGTCGTCCTCGTTGAGCAGGCCCTGAAGAACGGCCGCCTCGTCGAGGAACCCGGCGGTGAGCTCACCGTCGAGGGCGTCCAATTCGATCCAGGTCGTCTCACCGTTCTCGTCACGCGTGATGAACACGAAATCGAGGATTCGGACGGTGCCGGCCTCGACGAGTCGGACGACCTCAGGGGCGATCTCACCGGTGAAGTGACTGCCCGGGAACTTGATGACGACGTACTCGACGGGGCCGATGCTCATTGCGCTCTCCTGATCCGAATGCGGACGGCTCGTCCGGCTCTCGGGATTCATGCATTGCGGGCCGGTGACCG
>CALPZT020000313.1 GCA_943328365.2 Bifidobacterium breve
ATCACGTAGGTCTCCGCCTGCCGCAGACGGCTCTTGGCGTCCGCCCTTGTGCACTGACCAGTTCGCACCTTGTCTGCTCGGCTCATTGCCGGCCCTTCAGCACGTTGGCGTTTCCACGGATCGGTTCAAGGTCTCGGTCCCACTCCCTGAGGATGCGCTCCTTGTTGTTGCGCATTCGACTGAGGTCGGCAGGAGTCAGAGCCATGACATGGCACGCGTTGCCCGTCCATGCCCGGACGCGCTCAGACAGTGCACCGGCCTGTTCGTCTGCGTTCTTGGCTTTCGTCACCAGGAGGAGGTCAATATCACTCTGGGTGCCGCCGTCACGGCGAGCAAATGAGCCAAAGGCCGCCACCAGGAGCGGCTCGACCTCCCATTCGTTCACCAGCACCTCTATTCGGCGCAGCAGTTCGGAGCGCATCCCGGCAAGAAGGACAACTGCGGGCGCAGCCAGGTGTTCGCGGTTCAGGATGTACCCACCAGGAACTTTGAGCACAGCACCCTCCTCAACGAGCCGGAGCAGTGACAGACGAACGCCGCTCTTGGATGCACCGGGGACCCGCGCGTGGATATCGGCAAGACTTCTCGCATCGGTGGAACCTGCGAGCACTACCAGAACCGGCCCATCCAATGAGGGTACGACTGACCGCACTGGGTTGGATACGTCCATGTCCCCCCTTTCAACCGTGCACTATTCTGCACAACGTGCATAATGATACACATCGTGCAGTCAAATGCACAGATCTGATGGTCATGCGCACATTGAGTCATGGTTTGCTGACACGACTTCGTGTCCGCTGCCATTCTCGTTTCCGCCCCCGTACGGTTACAGAATCAACTGGTAGTCGTACGGTGTCAATCAGCCGAAGCGCAGGACGCTCACCGCGAAGTCGGCCTCCATCTGCCATGGGCGCAGGTCCCAGGTCGCGAAGCGCTGCTCGAGCACGAAGCCGGCCTTCGCCAGATGCCGATCGAACTCGGCGA
The DNA here is from genome assembly GCA_943328365.2 of Bifidobacterium breve. Classification (GTDB taxonomy): domain Bacteria; phylum Actinomycetota; class Actinomycetes; order S36-B12; family S36-B12; genus WLND01. Next base: position 985 of record CALPZT020000313.1, read on the forward strand.
TGTCGTACCGCTCAGTGTGGAATCCAGCGATGACGAAGCCGCCAGGTATGAGGTGCGTTGCAAGGCGCTTGAGCACCTGCACCTCGGTGTCGGGCGCGACGAAGGCAAGCACATTGCCGGCGACCACGATGGCGTCGAAGGGCTCTGGCTCGCCCATCGAGGCAAGGTCGAGACTTGCGAGGTCAGCCATGAGCCAGACGGGTCCGGGGTGATCCTCGCGTGCCGCGGCAATGAGTTCGGGGTCGACGTCGACGCCGACGACACTGTGGCCGCGAGCGAACAGCGCCGCCCCGACACGTCCGGGCCCGCATCCCGCGTCAAGAATCCTCGACCGAGGCCTCACCATCGCATCGACGAGCCGAGCCTCGCCCGCGAGGTCCTCGCCCTCGGCCGCGAGCGTGCGCATCTGATCAACGTAGGCCTGCGAATGGCCCTCGTCGGTGTCGGTGAACCAGCGCGGCAGGGAGGTCATGGGGCTGACGCTAGCCGACGATCTCCACCGCGCTTGCCCACACGCGGACAACATCAGCCGCAGCGCTCGGCAGCAATCCGGAACGTCCGAACGCACCGTGGAACGAGTCGGGTGCATGGAAGTGACGGACCTCGACCCCGGCCGCTGCGAGCCCGCGGGCGTAGGCGATTCCCTCATCGCGAAGGGGGTCATGGCCGACGGTGAGCACGATGGCGGGGGCGAGCCCGGGTGGCACTGCTCCGGTCAGATCAACGCGAGGATCCTGGGGCGAGGCCCCGGCGAGATAGTGCAGGTAGCACCACTCGAGCCCGGCCCGGGTCGCGAACGGCCCGTCGATGAATTCGTGTGCGGACGCTGTCGACAGGCTTGGATCGATGCACGGGTAGACAAGCACCTGGCCGGCGAGGCGAGGGTCGCCGGCGAAGTGCCGTGCGACAACCGCAGCGAGATTGCCGCCCGCGCTATCGCCTCCGACCACGACCCGTTGGCCGAGGTCAAGCAGGGCCGAGGTTACGGCGATCGAGTCGTCGACGGCTGCGGGAAACGGGTGCTGCGGTGCGAGTCGGTAGTCGACGTTCACGACCCCCCATCCGGTGAGATCGCAGGCCGTGCGCGCAACTGGATCGGCGGTATCGATATCGCCGAACACCCATCCGCCACCGTGGAGCCATACGAGCGTGGTCGTCGGTGAAGGGTTGGCAAGCGGGGCATAGCGCAGGACGCGCACCCCGGCGACGACCTCATCGATTGCGGTCACCGGAATGGTGTCGGGGTCCGGACGCCACTTCGCCCGGCGTACTGGCGCCTGGCTCCGATGCTGCGCCTGGACGTCCTTGGGGTCGGTCGACACGGGTCCAGAGCCCTGTGCCGCAAGCAGTTCGAGCCGCAGGTCCTCGCAATCAGGCGCGAGGGGCGCAAGGAGTTCGATGCAGTCCTGCTGGTGCTCCATGGACCGCACCGTATCGTCAACAACCCCTCACCCGGCGTCGCTGTCGCCAGAGGAGCCGATCCGTTGTGGTTGGCTGGGCTCGTGACCTTCAGCCTCAGGCGCTCGATTCCGCGGGTCGCAGTCGTTCTGGCGATTCCGACCATCCCGGCCTTGGCCTTCTCTGCATTCGGTTGGGGCAGTGCCATCGGGGTGTGGATGCTCGGAGCCCTGACCGGAATCATTTCGACCCTGTCGAGTTCAGTTCGAACGGCCCTGCCTGCCATCGCGACACTCTCAGTCGCCGCTGGGCTGGGCGTCGCAAATAACGGAAACCCCTGGGGAGCGATGCTCATCATGGGAACGGTCGCGGGACTCTCAGGGCTGGTATCCGCTCGGGGACTCCAATCGGCAGTGAGCATGGTCCCGATCGGGGCCGCATTCATCGTCACGCAGCCGCCGGTCGTGATGATGAATGCCTCGGCCGAGGGCAACGCGACCGCGGTCGCACTCCTCATCGCGTGCTCGGCTGGGTGGGGGATGCTCGTCACCTGGACGGTCATGCGCACGATTCACTTTCCGGCCGTCGATCCGACGCCACCTGGTCATGCCCGGATCCTGGCGATCATGCTGACGATCGTCGTCGGCGGTGCGGCTTGGTTCGTCGCCCACTTGGATCTCGGTCACGGAGGAGCATGGCTGCTCATGACGATCATCATCGTCATGCGACCCGGCATCCGGATCACGTTCATCACGGGGACCCAGCGGGCCCTCGGCACGATCGTTGGCTTCGTCATCGTCATTGCGCTGAGCACGGTCGTCAACCAGCCCATCACGATGCTCGTCGTGGGGGCCGTGCTCGTCGGGGTGTCACTTCTCATTCGACTCAATCCCCGGCGTGCCTACTGGGAGTTCGTGCTGGTCATGACACCGGGCGTCGTCCTCCTCGTCGGTGCCGGCGGTGACGAAGGGTCCTTGCACGAGGTCGCCGTAAGTCGCCTCTGCTTCACGCTCATCGGCAGCGCGCTCGGGCTTATCGCCATGGGGCTGCTCATTCCGTTCACCGGGCGCTCCGCTCACGACCAGCCCGTGTCACATGCCGATGCGGCTCAC
>CALPZT020000314.1 GCA_943328365.2 Bifidobacterium breve
CCATGATCCCCACGCAAGTGCCTGCTTCTTCACCAGTGACGATGACGCCCGCGGAACGGTCCTCGGATACGCGGAGCTCGCGAATGGCGACCACACGATCGTCACGAATATCCGGTACCAGGACGACTACCGGCGTGAGGCGGGCACCTGGAAGTTCGCGAGGCGTCACGTGCTCTCCGTCTACGGGATGACGGTTGCCGATTTCATTGCCGGGCGCGCCGGAACTGCCGAGCGCAAGCGCTGGCCCGACCGGCCCGTCGGCAAGGCAGAGTGCCCGGACATCGATCAGCGATACGCGGGCTACGTGGTGCAGCCATGACGGGCGAGACGTACGTGCTGGGCGGGGTCTACAACGTCCGCGACATCGGCGGATATCAGACAGATGATGGCGGCCTCGTCAGACAAGGCATGTTGTTCCGGGCGTCGAGCCTGCACCGCCTCGATGATGCGCAGGCGTGGGCTGACCTTGGCGCATCAACCGTTATCGACCTTCGGTACGACCGCGAGCGCCTGGCCTTTCCGCTTCCGGAGTTCATCACCGGAGCCGTGAACACCCCGTTCCTTCCCAATGACTGGGAAGCCGACCCCGAGACGAGAGCCCTGCCGGCCGCGGAGTTCCTCGCGAGTGTCTTTCGCGACATGGTCGACTTCGGTGGCGACACTGTCCGCACTGTTCTTGCGCGGCTTGTGTCCGATGATGCCTACCCCGCAGTGTTCTTCTGCATGGCAGGCAAGGACCGCACGGGTGTTCTCGCCGCGGTTCTCCTCGCCCTGCTCGGGGTGAGCGATGATGACATCGTCCGCGACTTCGAGCTGAGCGGCGATGAGGTCGTCGCTCTCGTCGAGTACCTGCGAAGCCGCGAGGATTTCGAGAACCACCCGATGATGAACCAGCCCGAGGAGCTCCTGCGGGCGCCGAGGGCAGCAATGGAGCTTTTCCTCGCCGATGTGCGCAGTGAGTTCGGCGGGATCCCCGGTTGGGTTCGTGGGCTGGGAGTTCCGGACGAGACTCTCGTCGCGCTGCGCGCCCGACTCGTTATTGCGGCCCCAGTTGCGGGCTGACGCACCAGACAGGATGTACCCGACCGATTGAACTCAAGCACGCACTACCCGTTCATGAGCACAGCGAAGGAGCACCGGTGATCGAGCGACGCGAACTGTACATCGATGGCGCATGGGCGGCCCCGGCCGGCGGCGACGTCATCACGGTCGACGAGGCTGCAACCGAGGAGGTCATCGGCACGGTACCGGCAGGCGAAGGCCCCGACGCCGAGCGGGCGATCCTCGCGGCGCGGCGTGCCTTCGATGGCTGGTCGACCACCCCTGTCGAGGTGCGAGCCGCCGCCGTTCAGGCCCTTGCTGACGGGCTTCGTGCCCGAGAGGCCGAGCTCGCGGAGATCATGGCGAAGGAGGTCGGCACACCGCTCGCCATCTCGGTTCGGGTTCAGGTCGGCCTTGCTGCTTCGGTGTTCGAGACGATGGCGCAGGCCGTCCTCGAGCTTCCGGCCGAGGAGCGGAACGGCAATTCGCTCATCGTTCGGGCGGCGGCGGGCGTCGTCGGAGCCATTACTCCCTGGAACTACCCGCTCTATCAGCTCGCTGCCAAAGTCGGCCCGGCCCTCGCGGCAGGCTGCACTGTGGTCGTGAAGCCGAGCAGTGTTGCCCCGCTTGCCACCTTCGTCCTCGCCGACATGGTGCACGAACTCGGCCTGCCCGCCGGCGTATTCAACCTCGTGTCAGGGCGCGGCGCTCTTGTCGGCGAGCTGCTGTCCTCGCATCCCCAGGTCGACATGGTGAGCCTTACCGGCTCGACCGGCGCCGGGGTGCGTGTGGCCCAGGCCGCAGCGCCGACCATCAAGCGCGTCGCCCTTGAGCTGGGCGGCAAGTCGGCGTTCCTCGTCGGACCGGGCGCCGATCTCGACGCAGCCCTCGGTGCTGCTATCCGTGGCTGCTTCGTGAACAACGGCCAGACCTGTTCGGCTACCACGCGACTTATCGTGCCGCGCTCGCAGCTCGCGGACGTCGAGGCCAAGGTGGCGGCCGTCGTTGATGGGTTCGTCATCGGCAACCCCCTCGATGCGGCAACCGAGCTCGGTCCGGTCGCATCCGCGGGTCAGATGCGGACAGTGCTCGACTACATCGACATCGGCATGGCCGAGGGCACGCTCATCGCGGGTGGCCCTGGCAGGGTCGACGGCCAGGATCGCGGATACTTCGTGAGGCCCACTGTCTTCAGCCGGCTCGACCCGAAGGCTCGCGTCGTGCAGGAAGAGATCTTTGGTCCGGTGCTCGTGATCCTGGCCTACGACACCATCGAAGAGGGCATTGCGATCGCGAACGACAGCGAGTTCGGCCTCTCCGGAGCCGTTTGGGCAGCCGACATCCCTGAGGCGGTGCGCATCGCGACGAGGCTTCGCACCGGTCAGGTCGCGATCAACGGCGGGCGATTCAATGCGAAGGCGCCGTTCGGAGGCTTCAAGACCTCCGGTGTCGGCCGGGAGCTCGGCCACCACGGACTGCTCGAGTACTTCGAACTGCAGAGCCTGCAGTTCCCGTCGGCGGACGAGCTCGGAAGCTTCGGCGAGACCGTCTAGTGTCCGCGCATGCACGGCCGGCGGAGATCCTCCTCGTGCGCCATGCGCTGCCGGAGCCCGATGGCACGAAGGATCCTGCGCTTGGCGAAGTCGGGGTGGCGCAGGCTCGGCGGCTGGCGGATTGGCTCGCCGACGAGCGCATCGATGCCTGCTACTCAAGCCACCTCAAGCGGGCGGTGCAGACCGCCGAGCCGGTTGCGGCCTCGCATGGGCTGACCGTGGTGATCGACGAGGGCCTACGCGAATGGATATCCGCGGCGCCGAGCTACCAGCAGGTCGAGCAACTCGACGATCCAGCCCGGGCGGCGGCCTGGAATGAGGGTCGCTTCGAGGACTTCCTGCCCGAGCATGACGCCGACGACCTGCGGGCCAACATGGTGCGCACGATTCGCAGGATCGGCCTCGATCACCCGGGCGAGCGCATCGTCGCGGCCAGCCACGGGGGAGCGTCCAATACCTTCCTTGCCGATGTCGTGGGGAGTTCGAGGCGCTTCTTCTTCAATCCCGGGTACACGTCGATCTCGCGACTCCACGTGCACGCCGACGGCCGGTTCGTCCTGATCTCCATCAACGAAACGGCCCACGTGCGTTGACAGCCCCGAAGCCGGGGTTCATAGTTGTCTATACAACTGAGATGATTCATCGGACTCAGTCATTCGCTGAGCCCGATCGCACCGGAACGGGAGCCCGCCATGACCGAACTCGCTGACGCCGTGCAATCCGAGGCCGTCCCCGCCTACCTGCCGAGCACGGTGCTCGATGGCGCTGCGCGCGAGGACGCCCTGTCGATGATGCGCCGGCTCATCGCGCATACCCGGAACAAGACGACCGACCAGGCCGAGTCGACCTTCGAGGAGCCGGTCGACAACTATCTCGACGAGGAGCTCTTCGCA
>CALPZT020000315.1 GCA_943328365.2 Bifidobacterium breve
CGTGGATCACGCTGCGAACCCGCGAACCAGTCCGGCCGCGAGGTCACGGCGAAGGACGGCTCGCTGGTCTTCGGTCGCGTCGACGAGCGGCAAGCGAACCGGCCCGCCCGGCAGGCCCTGCTCGCCCAGTGCAGCCTTCACGGTAATCACGCCCTGCGTGCGGAACACGCCTGTGTAGACCGGCAGCAGTTCACGGTTCATCATGGTCGCCTTCCGTACGTCGCCAGCCCAGAAAGCCTCGGCCATCGCCTTGAGCCTGTCCCCGACGAGGTGGCCCACCACAGAGATCATCCCGCAGGCGCCGATCGACAGCAGCGGGAGATTGAGCACGTCATCGCCTGAGTACCACGCCAGATCGGTCCGGGCCATGCCCCATTGCGCCGCCTCGAGGTCACCCTTCGCATCCTTGTTCGCGATGATGCGGGGGTGCTCCGCGATACGGACGAGGGTCTCGGTCTCGATGGCGACGCCGGTGCGCTTGGGGATGTCGTAGACCATCATCGGCAGGTCGGTCGCATCGGCAATGGCATGGAAATGTCGGATGAGCCCCTCCTGCGGAGGCCGGTTGTAGTACGGGCTCACGGCCATGACTGCATGGGCCCCGACCTCGAGGGCGCTTCGAGCGCTGTGCACGGAGTGCGCAGTGTCGTTCGACCCCACACCCGCCACGATGATCGCGCGATCCCCTACCGCCTCGACGACCGCCCGGAGGAGGTCGACGTTCTCCTCGTCGGTGGTCGTTGCCGACTCCCCCGTCGTCCCATTGATCACCAGACCGTCATGGCTCAGTTCATCGACGAGGTAGGACGCGAGCCGCTGACCGCCGTCGATGTCAAGGGATCCATCAGCGTGGAAAGGCGAGATCATCGCCGTGAGCATCGCGCCGAAGGGCGCCTGGGGTGACAGCGTTCCCGACATGGCCTTAAGGCTACTGCGTCACGGAGCGACCCGGCCCCCCGCTACGAACGCCGCGTGCGTGATGGGCATGAGCCGAGACCATTCGGACTCGTAGGCCTCCGCGACCATCTCGATCTCGCGCTGGGGATACGACGGGTACTGCGAGCCCTCCGCCTTGCGCCGAAGCGACAGGAAGTTCATGAGCGCTCGCGCATTCATCGTCACGTATGCGCTGGAGTAGATCGATACAGGCAGCACCATCCGAGCAACCTCCCGGGCAATTCCGGCCCTCAGCATCTCCTGGTACGCGGCAAAGCTCCGCGCGCAGGACTCGCGCATCGAGGCTTCGATGAGGTCGTACTGGTCACCGCTGCCCTGGAGGAACTCGTAGGACCCGGTCTTGCCTACCTGCACGACATTGCGATCGCGGTTCGGCACATAGAAGACCGGCTTGAGCTCGCGGTATCGACCGGACTCCTCGTTGTAGCTTGCGATGCGATGCCGCATGTGCTCGCGCCAGACGAAGATCGGCGCCTGCACGAAAAAGGTCATCGAGTTGTGCTCGAACGGACTGCCGTGACGCTCGCGCATGAGATAGCCGATGAGTCCCCTCGCCGATGCCGGGTCGGCATCGAGGTCGTCCAACGATTGCTCGCCTACAGTCGACACCCGGGCAGCGAACACGACATCGGCGTCGGATGCGCTCGCCCTCACCAACTCGACCGTCATGTCGCTGCGGACCGTGATCTGCGGTTGCTCCTGCACGATATGAACCCTAATGCGCACGGCACCCCAGAGCCTGCTGACGGCGGTTGGGACACTAGGGCCATGCCTACCGGTGCGCGGCTCGCGCGAACATCCGATGTCGACGACATCGCAGCCATTCAGGTTCGGGCCTGGCGCCAGTCCTACGCCGGGATCATCCCTGAGGGCGTGCTCGACGAGCTCGATCCCATGCAGTTGGCATCGACCTGGGCACACGGCATCCTTAACCCGCCCACGGTTCGGCACCGCCTCCTCGTTGCCATCGACAGCGAATCCGGCACCGACGAGGTGGTCGGGTATGCGGCGATCGGGCCGAGCGGCGATCCCGACTGTGCCGGCGACCCCTCGATCGGCGAACTGCTCGCCCTCGCGATCGATCCTGAGCACCAGCGCATGGGGCACGGGTCACGCCTCATGGCGGCGTCCGTCGATTATCTGCGGGCCGACGGATCGATTGAGGCAAGTACCTGGGTGTCGGTCGACGATGAGGCCCGCCGGGCATTTCTCCTCGCGGCTGGATGGGGGCCGGATTCGGCGTACCGTGACCTCGACGTGGACGGCGAGCCCGTACGAGAGGTGCGACTGGTCACCCGCCTTGACGAGGCGACAACGCCCTAGTGGGCAATCGGCTCCCGAGAACGGCCATGGCCCGCCTATCCGACCGCCGATGACCAATGACACTTGGGTCAGCGGCGATCCGATAAGCGGGCCAGCCCCGGCGGGCCCCCCGTTCTCGCCGGACCCATATTTCACCGCAGGCAGGGGTCCCCTTGCCACTCGAACGCGTCCCCAACTGGGGGGACGCACGCGGTGGCCGCGCGGGAGGAGCCGTGCGCCGGCTAGGCATTCTCATCGAGGAGGCCGTCACGGTTTGCCTGGGCATAGAGCTCCGTCCTCGTCCTGACCTCCCTGCCGATATTCGCGTACTTCACCCGCACCCGATCGAGGTACTCCTTCGCCGTGTGCGGCGAAATCCCCATGCGGTGCCCGACTGCCGTGAGCTTGAGACCCGACGCATAGAGGCGGAGGGCGTCGAGCTCACGCGGACTCAAGTTCGGCGTCTCGGCCGCCGCCGCGAGAATCGCCGCGAGGTCGATTGACAGGTAGAGCTCGCCGCGAGCGACGGTGGAGATCGCCTCGAGGAGCGCATCGACCGACACTCGCTTCGGGACGAAGCCCAGGGCGCCGACTTCGAGTGCTGACCGTACGGCTGGCGCATCCTCGAATGCGCTCACCACGAGCACCTTCGCGCCCACCTCCTGCAGGGCGAGGACTCCATGCCCGACGGCGGTCGAGCCCGGCCCGAGATCAATGTCGAGAAGCGCTACCTCGGGACCGGCCATCGCGGCCTCTTCGACACTGCTTCCGCAATACACGACGATCGCCGGCAGTCTCGGCTGGGCCCCGATAATCGATGCGAGGCCCTCGCGAACGAGCTCATGGTCGTCGATGACGGCAACTCGCAGCGGGAGCGGCGCCCCGACTCCCACCCCCGCCGAATGCAGGTCAGGCATAGCTCGCTTCGAGGATGATCGTTTGATCATCGGGGTCAACATGCCAATCGATCCCGCTGAAGTCTTGAACCCCCATGACCATCGCCCGGTCTGCTTCATCGACCGCTGCTACGAGCCTCACCATCAATTGCTCCCCCTCGAACCGAGCACTCAGTCTTGCGGGTGCATTAGGGAGCGCGCAGCCGATTGCGCGATTGGCCGCGAGGCGCAGGTTGAGCAGCTCGCCACGGCGCAAGCTGGGCGGCTCAGCAATATCGACGTCAAGCTCGACTTTCCGGTGATAGGCACGGATCGCCAGTTGCA
>CALPZT020000316.1 GCA_943328365.2 Bifidobacterium breve
CATTGCGGTGCCGGTGACCGGGGTGCCTGGCCTCGAGGCGAGCGTGGGCGTGGTCTCGATGCGCGAACTGCCTGAGGCAGAGGTGGGCCCGAGGGTGGCGCGGGCAGCAGGCGAAATAGCCAGAGCCCTCCGCTAACCCCCCGGACCCAGCACCCAGCACCCAGCACCCACCCACCCCCGCCATTTCATCCAGTATCCGGCTCAACTGGCGAGATGTTTGGTCATTTGAGCCATTTCCGGGCCATCTCATCCCGGCTTCGCGGGGTGACGTTGCTCCCGTTGTCCAAGCAGGTCATCAGTGTCGATCCGTGGCTCGAGTGAGAGCGGGACGGGAACGGGATGAAATCCCCGCAATCGGGATCAAGTGACCCGAATTCTGGTCAGCTCAGCCGGATACTGGATGAAATGACGGGGGTGGGTGGGTGGGGTTACCAGCAGCCGTTGACCGTGGCGGCCAGGCCATCGGCTGCTTGCCGAGTGGCGAGCGCAGTGAATCGTTGCGGCCGGTCGTTCACGAGGATCGAGAAGGACTTCTGCAGCCCATCGGCAGCCGTGGTGACCCCGCTCAGCCCGATCGTGTCGAAGAGCGTGCCGGTCTTGGCGCGGACCTCGCCGCGGGCACACTTCGAGTGCTTCGTCGTGAATCGCCCGTACTTTGAGTCGAGGGTGCCGGAGACTCCCGAGATCGGCATGGCCGAGGGGTCGTACATGACCGCGAACCGGACGGGATCCCCGGTGCTGCTCAGCCGGGTGACGTTCGCGAGCGCGAGTGCGGTCACCCTGTCCTTGCGCGACAGGCCGCTGCCATCGACGAGCGCCAGGCCGGTGGTGTCGATGCCAAGCTCGGCGAGGGTCGACGCTGCTGCGCTGCGAGCGCCCTCCCAGGTCGCGGGCTGACCCTTCGCTATGGCAACGTGTCGGAAGAGCAATTCCGCGACGTTGTTCTCTGATTCGCGAAGCATCACGCGCACAGCATCGGCGGCGCTGTTCTCCGCGATCTGAGCCAGCGGAACGGCATCTGCAGCCACGTCGACCTCTGTGCCCGCCTGCACGGTGAACCCGAGCGCCTTGAGCCGCTGCCGGAAGATGGCCAGTGCATTCGCGGCTGGGTCCCGGGAGTAGTCGCCGAAGCGCGCGAGAGGGCTGACGGAGGCGGCAACCGAGGGGATGTAGTCGCGCGGCCAGCCGGGGGCACGGGAGGGTTCCGGAAACAGATTGAGGTCGGTACTCACGGTGACGGGTAGGGCCGGGTCGAGGGTCTTCGCGGCGTCGTTTGCGAGGGCTCGAAGGTCCGTCGCGGACAGTAGGGGGTCGCCACCCCCTTGAAGGACGAGTTCGCCGGTTGCGGGCCCGGCGAATACGGCTGTGCGGAAGGTGTGGTCGGGACCTACGGCCGCGACGGTGTTGACCGCTGTGATGATCTTCATGTTCGAAGCGGGGAGCATCGGCTCATTCGCCCGGCGGGAGAAGACGACCCGGCCCGTCGCTGCGTCGAGCACGGCGACGGCGAGATCGGAACCGAATCGGGGGTTGTCGATGCGGGCAGCGAGCCGGCCGTTGATGCGCGACTCAGCCTGCTCGGTACTTGCCGCGGGTGCGAAGGGTGCGGCAAGGGCGGCTGGGGCGAGGAGCACGGTCGATGAGAGAAGGGTCACGCTGAGGACGAGGACGAGTGGTTGCCGCTTCACGTGTACATCCTGCGACAGGCCGATCCGCTGAGCCTTGTCGGGGTCGAGGGCCCATGTGACGCACAATGGACACTCGCCCGTGTTGAACAAGGAATGGAGTCACGTCTTGCGCCGCGCTGTCATCGGATTGATCGCGGTACTCGGCGTGCTGTTCGGGCTCCTCGTGGGCGCACCGGCGGCCCGGGCCGAGACTCCGAAGATCGCAACCGGATGGCTGCCGTACTGGATGACCTCGCCGGCCCGGCCCGCTGGCATCAACTCGGCGGTTGCCAACGCGGATCTCCTCAGTGAGGTCTCGCCGTTCTGGTACTCGGCGATGCGGGGCGGCGCGGCAGGCGTCCAGCCGAAGGTCAACCCGAACTTCACCAATGCGGATGCGAACATGGCCTGGTCGATGGCGCAACTGAGGGGCGCAGGGCTGCGAGTCGTCCCGGCGATCGCCGACAGCTCGGGCAAGGGCGCGATGGCCGCGGTGCTCGCTGATCCGGCAAAGCGCACTGCCCATGTCGCTGATCTCGTGAATCTCGTGGTCTCGAATGGCTACGACGGTCTCGATCTCGACTACGAGACCTTCGCCTTCAGCGACGGCCGGGCATCGTGGGCCGCAACCCAGCCGAACTGGACCGCGTTCGTCCAGGAGCTCGGCACCGCACTGCACGCGCAGGGCAAGACCCTGTCGGCGACGATCCCGCCGCCCTGCTCAATCGCGGGTGTGTGCGGTCCTGACCAGGGCTACTGGGTCTACAACATGACCGGCATTGCGCCGTTCGTCGATCACATCCGGATCATGGCCTACGACTACCACGTCCAGGGCATCGGAGCCATTGCGCCAATGCCCTGGGTGCGGGCGATCGTCGCCTACGCCGCCTCGGTGATACCCGCGAACAAGATTCACATCGGCGTGCCCACCTACGGCCGGGCCTGGACCAAGCGCACCTCATCGGGGGGCTACCAGCTCTCGGGCAACTGCCCTGCGAGCGGCACGACCGCCTACAAGACGCTCACCGCGATGGCATCGGTCACCGATGCTGACATCCCGGGCCAACTCGCGACCCTGGGCGTGGATCCCGCCACGATCCAGTGGGACCCGACCTCCCAGGAGAGCTGGGTCGAGTACCCCAAGGTTCTCAACTGGACAGACGCTGCAGGTGCAACTCAGTCCTGCACGGCGCGACGAATCATGTGGTGGGTCGGGCCGCAGGCAGTGCTCGCACGAACCCAGCTCGTCGGGGAGTTCGGGCTCGCGGGGGCTGCCTACTGGACGATCGGCGGCGACGACCCAGCCCAGTGGCCCCTCATCCGGGCCTATGCCCAGCAGCTGGCTCCGGCAGCGACCGAGGTCGCGCTCACGGTGCCGCCGACCGTGCCCTTCGCCCAGCCCATGACCGTTTCCGCGGTCGTCACCTCCGGTGGCGTCCCGGTCACCGGCGTCGATGCGACCCTGCAATTCCAGAAGCCTCAGGCAAAGGAGTGGACGGCAATCGCGTCGGCTCCGCTGGGTGCCGACGGCACGGTTGCCTTCGCCCCGGTCGTGACGGACCCGGGGTCGTGGCGGATCTTCGTGCCCGGCGTGCCGGGGCGGGCCGAGCAGGCGAGTGATCCGGTCCCCGTGCAGGTGACGTCCGTTGTCCGCGCGAAGCCGAAGAAGGTCGTCGTGAAGGCGAAGGACACCACGGTCGTGAGAGTCGTGGCCCAGCCGGCGCGCAAGAAGCAGGTGATCCTCGTCCAGATCCAGCGGGGCGAGGCATGGAAGACGATCGGTCGAGGCCGCACCGATGCCCGCGGCG
>CALPZT020000317.1 GCA_943328365.2 Bifidobacterium breve
AGCACCAGCCCCTCGGTGACGACCGGGTTGCCGTGACCGCTGCACCCGATGATCACGTCGGTAGTCGTCATGCGATCGGCGAGTTCGCTCATGCCGACGGTGTGGGTGCCATCGATGCTGACGGTGCGCCCGCTCGGCGACAGCAGCCCGATCGACGAGTAGCCGCGATCGGTGAGCGCGGCGACAGCGACGCGGGCGTAGGCGCCTGTGCCGATGACGAGGGCATCGGTGTGCTGCTCGTCGGCGACTGAGTCGAGGAGCGCGCCGATGATCGAGCGTTCGCCTCGGTCGCGAGCCCGCACGAGGCGCGACACCCGGATCGCGTTCTGGAAGGCCATGGTGAGCGACCCTGTTGACGTCGACCCCAACTGAGCCCTCGCGAGGGCGGCGCTCACCTGCCCGACCACCTGACTCTCGCCGAGGACTCGTGACCTCAGGCCGCTCGCCACCGCGAAGAGATGCTCGAGAGCGGCGGCACCGCGCATGACCTGCACGACTCCAGCAATCTCGGCACGATTGGTGTCAGCGGTGATCATGAGCGCCTCCGTCACGGCATCGATCGCCGGGTGGTACTGGGTGGCGTCGACATACACCTCGAGCCGAGCGCAGGTCGAGAGGACGACGACCCCCGAGATGCTCGGGCACTTCATGACGATGCCGGCGAGGTCCTCCCAGTTCTCGGAGAGTCGGGCGAGCTGCTCGGGCGTGGCCCGATGATGGTCGATTGAGGTGGCAATCATCGGCCGACCAGAGCAGATCGGGCCGCACGGGCACGATCGATGATGAGGCCCGCGAGCTCGGGAGCGGTGAACAGCGGTGGCGTCACGCAACGATTGCCGCCCGCCGCGCGAATGCGGTCAGGCAGCACGCCGTCGAAGAGGACGAAGGAGGCGATGGCCGATTCGGTGCCGGACATCGTTTCGATGGCGTCGATTGCCGTGGCGATATCGGGCTCAGCCTGCGATGCGTGGCCGACGATGACCGCCGTACCGCGAAGCATCGACCACTTGGCAACCAGGGCGTCGAAGTCGTGCTGGGCTCCGGCATCGCGCGTGCCGGCAACGGCGAGCACGACTGGAGCCGAAGTGGGCAGGACTCGGTCGAGCGCCGGCAGAAGCCTTTCGTCCGCACCGATGACATCGGCGCAGGCGATCTCAGCTTGTGACGTCGCTCGTGCCGCAGCAACGGCTGCCGGGACATCGACTCGCCCGTGGAAGGCCCGGCTGAGCAGGAGGGGCACGACGATGATGTCGCGCTCGCTGCTCAACTCGAGCCGGCGCACGGCCTCATCGAGGCGCGGCTCATCATGCTCGATGAACGCGGCAACGACCGGGCCTTCGCGCCAGGCATTCTGTACGCGTTCGGCGAGGATGCTCGTGCAGCGGGCAGCGCGAGGGTCAGGGCTGCCGTGAGCGATGAGCACGAGCGCTGTCACGTCGCACGCCCTGCAAGCGCATCGGCCGTGACGCTCACGACATCGCCGACGACGATGACTGCCGGATTGCCAACCCCGGCGGCGCGGGCAGCGTCGACGATCGAATCCACGGCGCCGAGCGTCGTGCGCTGCGAAGGAGTGTGGGCGCGCTCGATGATTGCGACCGGTGTCGTCGGGTCCATGCCGTGCTGGCTCAGCTCCTTGACGAGTGCGGGCAGCGACGCGACCCCCATGAGCACGACAAGGGTGAGGCCGGACGACACGACGGCAGACAGGTCGCCGATCGCGTGCCCGCTGATCACGGTGAAACCGGTGCTCGTGCCGCGGTGGGTGACAGGGATGCCAGCGGCGAGGGGCGCGGCGAGCGCACTGCTGATGCCGGGAACGACCTCGACCCGGATCCCTGCGGCCACGCAGGCGAGCACCTCCTCGCTGCCACGTCCGAGGACGAACGGGTCGCCCCCCTTGAGCCGGGCGACCCGGCGACCGGCGAGGGCATGCGAGACGATCGCATCGTTGATCTCGTCCTGGGTGAGCGTGTGGTCATCGGGGCCTTTGCCCGCATCGATGATCACCACATCGTCGTCGAGGATGTCGAGGAGCTCGCGCGGGCTCAGCCGGTCGTGGATCACGACATCGGCGTTGCGCAGCTCGGCGAGGCCGCGCACCGTGATGAGATCTGGGTCGCCGGGGCCGCCGCCGATGAGCACGACGTGACCGCCGCTGCTGCGCGTGGGTCGGGTTGGCAGCGCGCCGCGCGCGAGGAGGTCGCCGATGGCATTGCGGATGGCCGTTGATCGGCGGGGGTCGCCGTCGCTCGTGACGGAAACCGAGACGCCGTCGACACGGGTCGTGGCAGGCACCCAGGCGGCGGACGAGGCGGCATCGTCCGCGCGAACCGACCACACGCGAGCGGCGTCGGCGTCAGCGGCAACTCGGGCATTGACTGCCTCGACGTTCGTGGCTGCATGGACGAGCCAGGCCTCGGAGATATCGGCTGCCGAGTAGGGACGCGCATGCCAGG
The DNA here is from genome assembly GCA_943328365.2 of Bifidobacterium breve. Lineage (GTDB taxonomy): Bacteria > Actinomycetota > Actinomycetes > S36-B12 > S36-B12 > WLND01. Next base: position 2,460 of record CALPZT020000317.1, read on the forward strand.
CGACGAGGCCGGCTGTGGCGAGCTCGATGATCCGGTCCGTTGCATCGGGCGCGATGACGGTGACGTCGGCGCCCGCGGCGAGGAGTGCGTCGATGCGCCGCTCGGCAACGGCGCCGGCACCGACGACGATGACCCGACGGGCCTCGATGCGCAGCGCGAGCGGATACGTCATGTGTGGAGACGTCATATGTGAAGGCCGCACTCGGTCTTGCCGGAGCCGCTCCAGCGCCCGGCCCTCGTGTCCTCGCCCGGATCGACCCGACGGGTGCACGGCGCGCACCCGATGGACGGAAACCCCTGATAGATAAGGGGATTGACGATGACATCGTTCTCGAGGGTGTAGCGAAGCAGGGCCTCGTCGGACCAGTGCAGCAGGGGGGAGATCTTCAGGACAAGGCGGTCCTCATCGAACTCCACGACCTTGCGCTCCTTGCGGTGGAGGGCGGCCTGATGCCGAAGGCCGGTGATCCACGCGTCGTAGCCGAGCAGCGACTCCTCCATCGGCTCGACCTTGCGCAGCTTGCAGCACAGGTCGGGGTTGCGCTGCCATAGATCGGGTCCGTGCTCGGCATCCTGCTCGGCGACTGACTGGCGCGCAGTGATACTGATGATGCTCAGGCTCGTCCGCTCGGCAAGCCGGTCTCGGGTCTCGAGGGTCTCGGTGAAGTGATAGCCGGTGTCGAGGAAGACGACGTCGATCGACGGGGCCTCCTTGCTCACGAGATCGGCGAGCACGGTGTTCGCCATCGACTGGGTGAGGACGACGCGCGAGCCGAACACATCGGCGGCCCAGCGGATGATCTCCGGTGCGCTCGCTCCGGAGAGGTCGACGGCGGCGTATCGTGCGAGGATTCGAAGCTGATCGGGCTCATGGCGTGGAGACCACCTGCGCGCAGTCGTCGACCGGGGCGCGTGATTTCTCGCAGCCGTGCTTACCGCAGCGCTCATTGGAGCGCTGACTCTTCGGCTCGCAGCGCCCACTCGCTGAATGTCTCGTCGCCCTCCCGCT
>CALPZT020000318.1 GCA_943328365.2 Bifidobacterium breve
CTCGGTCAGTGCTCGCTAGCCGGATTCGATGAGAGGAACCACACGATGCGTTCAATGAAGAGGATCTCGGCCCTGGCAACCGGTCTCGCTGTGGCGGGGGCGCTGCTCCTGTCCGGCTGCGGCTCCAGCACGACGGCAGCCGACCCAGCGGTCGCTGCTGTTCCCGCGGTGTCGGCACCAGCGGCACCCGCCCCTGCCTCGTCTGCGCCCGCGCCGTCCGAGGACACAGTCGATCAGGTAGTCGAGGTCTGGACCTGCGAGAACGACGGAACGAAGACGACATGCACGTGCGAGGGCGAGCAGTCCTCGTGCAAGGAGACGGTCGGCAAGCCCAGCAAGGTCAAGGGGGCGCTCGGCACCGTGAAGTGGTTTAACGACTCGAAGGGCTTCGGCTTCGTCACCCCCGACGAGGGCGGCGAGGACGTGTTCGTTCATTTCTCCGCGATCAACATGCCTGGCTTCAAGACGTTGAAGGAAGGGCAAAGAGTTTCGTTTGAAGTTACAGATGGGAAGAAGGGCAAGCAGGCGTCAAACATCCAAGCGTCCTAGGCCGATCGGGCCCGCATGCTGGTTATCGCTCGCAGCGTTTGAGCGGACGTTTCGACAACACGTTGTGACCTGCTGAAGGTCCAAGGGCTGGCTGTTCGGGGCGTTGCAGTCGTCGCGGCGCACTCAGCGAACCCGCAGGGGCCCGGGGCGACCGGGATATCCCCGATCGCCCCGGCGCATCAGAGTGCGACCTCGTCCAGCACGCCTGTCGCAACGTCGAAGATGAATCCGCGGATGGAATCAGTGTGCGGAATGAACGGCGAGGCCTTGATTCGGTTCGCCGACTGCACGACATCTACGGCGAGATCGCTGAATGCCTCGGCAGCCCACTCGGGCTTGATGCCTGTCTCGTCCTGGATCGACTTCTTGAATGCGTCGTCGGTGAACGTGAGCATCCCGCAGTCGGTGTGGTGGATGAGGATGATCTCCTTCGTGCCGAGGAGCCGTTGCGAGATTGCGAGTGAACGGATCTCATCGTCGGTGACGACTCCGCCGGCATTGCGAATGATGTGCGCATCGCCCTCCTCGAGTCCGAGGACCTTGGAGACGTGCAGGCGTGCGTCCATGCAGGCGACGACGGCCAGGTGCTTGGCTGGCGGCAGGGGCAGCGGGCCAGAAAAGGCCTCGGCGTAAGAACTGTTGCGCTCTAGGAACTGGGGAATGACGGACATTGTTTCCTCTCAGGGTGCATGAAGGCCTCGTGGACCACGTGATGGGTCAGCGATTGCTGATTACTGAGTTCAGAGTTCTGAGTGACGGGTGCTGGCAGCGGAGTGGTCAGCGACAGGCGGAGGACGCAACGCGCATGTTGTCGACATGGCGTCGGCGAGTCAGCAAAACCTGCATGAGGTGAACCTAGCCGGGGTCGCATCAATCCGCTCGTGCCGATCTCGCAGTTGCCATCAATCCGCAGGTGACGCCGTGTGCTGAGATCACTCGGCGTCGCGTGCCGCGGTTCATCGCCTCTTAGAATCCCTTGGTGCCAACCTACGAGTTCCGTTGCAGGACGTGCGGTGAGACCTACGTCGTCAACCGTCCTATGGATGCATCAAATAAGCCGGCACCGTGCCCGAATGGCCATGACGACACAGTGCGTTTGCTGGGGGTCGCCTCCGCAGGCGGCTCACGGCCCGCCGCTTCACCGTCAGCCGGAGGCTGTTGCGGCGGTGGCTGCGGATGCGGATGACGTGCGCTCAATGTCGACGACAAGGAAGACGACCATTCCCGGTGAGTACGTGGCTGGACTCGAGAGGGTGCGCACGCCCCACGCTTGGGCGTGCTGCTCCTCTGAGGTCGCGGGGTGTTATCACTGCTCCTTGGCCGACAGCTAGGAGCTTGCAGTAAGCAGCCGTGCGGGGATGACGCCAGGGGCGATAAAGGCGCTCAGCCGAGGTGCCCGTCCGATGTCAGTTGTGCTGAGGCTCATCGCGTGAAGAAGTGGCGAAGAGGCCGACGCCTGGACGTTGGACCATCCCACGAACGCCAGCAGGCTCAGGCAGAGTGCTCTGCGTCGGCAAAGCACGCCTCGGAGGCTCTGTCTCCAACCACTCTGGACAGAACAGCTAGTCGAGCCCGGGCAGCCCATCGAGGCTCGTGGCGTTCCACTCGGCACGAAACTCCGCCAGACCCTGGGCTCCGCGCTTTCGGTGATCGAGGTCGAGCACATCGCGATCAGCCTCGTATGTCATGCGCGGCACCGCGTAACCGCACGAGTCTGACAATCGCGCCACGTCGAGCACGATGATCGAGCGCACTCCCTCGTGGCCGCTGAATCGACCTGCCAGCTCAACGAATGACGGCTCGCCCGGGAGCAGCACGCTGCCTCGGCCGTGCAGTCGGACAATGCGTGGCCGGCCGTCGAACGCGCAGAACATGATGACCATGCGACCGTTCTCGCGCAGGTGCGCAATGGTCTCGATCCCGCTGCCGGTCAGGTCGAGGTAGGCCACCTGACGCGGACCCAGGACAGCGAAGGTGCCGGCCAGGCCCTTCGGCGAGCAGTTCACCAGGCCCTGCGGATCCAGCGGAGCCGTCGAGACGAAGAACATCGGCTGACTGGTCATCCATGCGGCGAGCTTGTCATCGATGGCCTCGAGTTGGTCTCCCATGAAACCCCACCGTAGGCGGTCACCCTCGCGTCCGCCCGAGTCGCCCGCCGATGAGGGAACCCGTCCGTCTGCGCCAGAGGTGGAATGCGGTCGGTGCCTGGGCGCTTGCGTGCGACACCGGCGCCCCAAGGGTGCCGGGGCGTTTGCACCGACGTCACAGCCATTGAGGCCGCTCGGCCCTGCTACGCGTTACGCGGTGTCTCGAAGTCGTGACGTGGCCGGGGTGATGTCGATGTGGAACTCGATGCCCATGCCGCGGGCGAGCCGCTCCAATGTGGTGAACGTCGGCTCGTGTTCACCGGCCTCGAGTCGCGCGACCGCGGGCTGGTGCATCCCGAGCTCGCGGGCCAGCGCCGTCTGCGACAGGCCGTGCTCAACGCGGTAGGCCAGGACGCGCATCGCCACGGCCCGCGCCAGGGCTGTGCGGATGTGCTCAGCGTTCACCTGATCATCGGCCAGGTCCTCGCGGCGGATCTCGCCGGCCGTCCGCAATGCCGACAGCTTCGTCATCTCAGTCCTCCTCTAGTTCGGCAATCCTTGCCACCGCCAGTCGTGATGCCCTCGTGAAGCGTCGATGGTCCACCTGAGCCTCGGGCCCGATCGCCGCGATCACGAACACATCACCCACCCGCTGGTACATCGCCCGCCATGGGCTGCGACCCGCCCTGGGTCGCAGCTCCCTCAGTCCGGGGAACCCCTGTACGGCGCTCGAGTGAGGGAAGCCCAGCGAGGGACCGAATGCCTCCAACTTCTCCACCGCATGCAGCAACGCGTTGCGCTCTGATGCCGGCAGCGACA
>CALPZT020000319.1 GCA_943328365.2 Bifidobacterium breve
AGGGCTGGACAATCGCCCAGAACAGGCTGGCGGCACCGAAGCCCCACATGGTGAGCGACACGGCATCGCGGGGCTCGGGCTGCCGCACCTGACGATCGCCGAGGACGTAGTAGATAGCGAGCGCTGCTGCTGCGCCGAATCCGGCAGCGACGCCGAGGGCGTTCAGGGTGAACCCCTGCCAGACCTGGGCAACCATGGCGAGTCCGACGAGCGCGAGCACAAGCGCGCCCCACACGAGCCTGCGTGTCGGCTGGCGCATCCCGAAGCGGAACCACAGGGCGACCATGATCGGTGCGGTGAACTCGATGAGCAGGGCAACGCCGACGGGGAGACGCTCGAGGGAGACGAAGTAGAGCCACTGGGTCATGACGATCCCGAGGACCCCGTAGGCGAGGAGGACAGGGATCTCCGAGCGGCGAGGCTTCAGGGCCGCAGGGCGGGTTATCGCGACGAAGGCAAGCAGGATGACAAACGCAGCGGTGACACGCAATTGCGACAGGCGGGCTGCATCGATGCCGCTCAGCAGGATGGATTTCGACACCGTGCCGTTCAGGGCAAAGCACGTTGCGGCGAGGACGTAGAGCACGTAGCCCTTGGCAGGGCTCAGGTTTCGGGCGAGTGAGACTCCGGGCAGGGGTTCGGCGAGGTCGCTCACTGGTCGAGTGCGGCGCGGTAGACGTCAATTGTCTGCTCAGCGATGGCATCCCAGCCGAAGTGGGCAACGGCGCGCTCGCGCCCGATGCGGCCCATCTCCCTCGCGCGGTCGTGGTCGCTGCTCATCGCGTTCACGGCGGCGGCGAAGTCGCTTTCAAACCGCGCGGGGTCACCTGCGTCGTAGTGGACGAGCACTCCGGTGACGCCATCGGCAACCACCTCAGGAATCCCGCCGACGTCGCTCGCCACGACAGCGGTCTCGCAGGCCATCGCCTCGAGATTGACGATCCCGAGCGGCTCGTAGATCGACGGGCAGACGAACGCGATGGCATGGCTGAACAGCTGGATGAGCGCTGGCCTCGGCACCTGCTGCTCGATCCACACGACGCTGTCGTCGCCGCGGGCCGCGCGCAGGGCTCGGACAGCTGCAGCCGTCTCGACCTCGATTTCGGGAGTGTCGGCAGCAGATGCGCACATGACGAGCACGAGATCGTTGTCGAACTGCTGGGCAGCACGCAGCAGGTGCACGAGGCCCTTCTGGCGAGTGATGCGTCCGACAAACAAGACATAGGGACGATCGGGGTCTACGCCGTGCTCGATGAGCGCGGTCGTGTCGGAGTCGTTGCGGTAGATCGAGGTGTCGATGCCGTTGTGAACGACATGGACCCGGCTCGGATCGACGGTGGGGTAGGCCCGCAGGACGTCGTCGCGCATGCCGTGGCTCACCGCGATGACGGCGCTGGCGTCGTTGTAGGCGGTGCGCTCGACCCATGAGGAGACGCGGTAGCCGCCGCCGAGCTGCTCCTCTTTCCATGGGCGCATCGGCTCCAGCGAGTGGGCGGTGATGACGTGCGGAACGCCGTGGAAAAGCGACCCGACATGACCGGCGAAGTTCGTATACCAGGTGTGGGAGTGGAGGACGTCAAGGTCGGAAGTGGCCATGACCATCTCGAGGTCGACGCCGAGGGTCTGGATCGCGCTGTTGGCGCCGTGCAGTTCGACGGGAATCGCGTGGGCGGTGGCGTCGGCTCGCGGAGCCCCAAAGCAGTGGACGTACACCGGCGTCAGCCGGCGAAGTTCGATGGCGAGTTGCTCGACATGCACACCAGCGCCCCCGTAGACGTCCGGCGGCCATTCCTTGGTGAGCAGTCCAATGCGCATTGGGTGAGCATAGGCAATGAACGTCGGCCAATGCGGGCGCAATGAAGCGGCATGAGGTCTAGGGTTCAAAGGTGACTTCAGACCCGCATGTGCTCGCCATGGTGCTCGCGGGTGGCGAGGGCAAGCGCCTCATGCCACTCACCGCAGATCGTGCGAAGCCTGCCGTCCCATTCGGAGGCTCGTACCGGCTCGTCGACTTCGTGCTGTCGAATCTCATCAACGCCGGGTTGCGAAGGGTGTGCGTGCTCACGCAGTACAAGTCGCACTCCCTTGACCGCCACGTCACCCAGACCTGGCGCATGCCGATCCTGCTCGGCGACTACGTAACCCCGGTGCCAGCGCAGCAGCGGCTCGGGCCCCGCTGGTACACCGGCAGCGCAGACGCGATCTTTCAGAGCCTGAACCTCGTCTACGACGAGGATCCCGAGGTCGTGGTCGTCTTCGGCGCTGATCACGTCTACCGCATGGATCCGATGCAGATGATCCGTGCGCACATCGATTCGGGGGCCGGCGTCACCGTGGCGGGCATCAGGATGCCGAAGGCGCTCGCGAGCGACTTCGGGGTCATCCAGACTGCGGACGACGGCCTGCGCATCACGAACTTCCTCGAGAAGCCCGCCGACCCTCCGACGATTCCAGGCGACGACGAGCACTGCTTCGTCTCGATGGGGAACTACGTGTTCACGAAGGACGTCCTGCTCGACGCACTGAAGGCCGATGCTGCAGATCCGTCGTCAATCCATGACATGGGCACGAACATCATCCCGATGCTCACGGCTGCGGGAGCAGCGAATGTCTATGACTTCGCTGAGAACGTCGTTGTCGGAGCCACCGAGCGCGATAAGGGCTACTGGCGCGATGTCGGAACCCTCGACAGCTATCACGATGCCCACATGGACCTCGTCTCCGTCCATCCGATCTTCAACCTCTACAACCGCAAGTGGCCTATCCTCACGCACCTCCCGCCGTTGCCGCCCGCAAAGTTCATTCAGGGTGGCAATGCCCACGAGTCCATGGTTGGGGCGGGCACGATCATCTCGGGCGCCCACGTGCGAACCTCGGTGATCGCCTCGAGCGTGGCCATCGACTCCGGGGCGTATGTCGAGGGCAGCGTCCTCATGCCGGGGGTTCGCATCGGCAAGAACGCGGTGGTCCGCAGGGCGATCCTCGACAAGAACGTCGTCGTTCCCGACGGCGCGCAGATCGGAGTCGACCTCGAGCGCGACCGAGGGCTCTACACGGTGAGTGACGGCGGAGTCGTCGTCCTCGGGAAGGGCGTTCGGGCGGAGCTCTAGCGATTTCGTGTCACACTTGAGGCATCATGCGGCGCCTCAAACGGATAGCAGCCCTCGGGTCCGGTCTCCTCGTGGCCGGCCTCCTCCTCCCGGTCACATCAGCGCAATCGGCCACCGTCGCCTTCGTGCCTCGGGTCGTCGGCGGTGCCCCCACTTCGGCGGAAGCCAACCCCTGGCAGGCCCTCCTCGTCATCAACGACCGTGCACTCTGCGGCGGATCCCTCATCGCCAGCACCTGGATCCTCACCGCTGCCCACTGCGTCAATGGCGCTGAGGCATCCGGTGTGCGGGCATGGGCCGGCGTCACGGCCCTGAGCGAACGGTCCGAGGCAAACC
>CALPZT020000320.1 GCA_943328365.2 Bifidobacterium breve
AATCACCCGGATCCGGGCTCGCCTGGCACGACCGTGGGCGGGTACGTGGCAGACCTCCTTGAGGTGCCAACGTTCTCCCAGCGGGTGGTTGAGCGTGATGTCTCGCGCGAGACTGCCCGCAAGCTGAGCAGCGTGGTGTTCGCCGCGGCCAGCGCCGTCGTCTTCATCTCACTCCTAGGCTCGGTCAAGCCAACGGCGTCAGCGGAAAACGCTTCATTGCTCGGTCTCGTTGCCATCGCCATCGTGTGTGGCATGTTGGCGGGCGCATGGGTGTGGCTGGAGTTGACGACGGCACGAGCCTTCGGGGCGAGGTCCCGATTGCGCTTCATCGCGAGCTACAGCCTCGGAGGCGCACTTGTCGGTTCGCTGTCGATCACGCTGCTGCCACTGGCCGGCTTCACAAGCGTGGGGCCGCCAGTCCTTCGAATCGTCAGTCTGGCAGTCGTCACACCGTGGCTGGCGGTCATCATCGGATTGCTCTTTGATGGTCGTGCTCGGGTGCGAGTCGCACGGCAGTTGCTCATCGACAGGGCAACGAGTGTCACCCTCAAGGGAACGACGAAGGCAGCGCTGCTCGAAGACCTTCGATCGAGCGTCCGGCGTGACCTACAGACTGCCCTGGAGCCGGCATTCCGCATCATCGACGAGCGACTGGCCTTCGAGCAGGTGTTTGCGAAGGAGCACGTCGATACGGCCGCTGCAAACGTCCTCAGAGATCTGGCTGACACGTCTGTGCGACCGCTCAGCAGACTGCTCAACGAACAGCTGACTGGGCGTCGAACTCGATTTGGCCCGATTGCCTTCGTTGCAGGTGTCGCGAGCAATCAGCGGTTTAGGCCCGGCCTTGTCTCAGCAATCTTCGTCCTCACGGCGGTCGTGGAGCGATGGACAGTCGATGGCCCGATGAGCGCATTCGCGAATGCTGCATCCGGCATCGTCCTCATCTTCCTCATTCTCGGCTCCGGAAACTGGCTCATGCGGGCCTTTCCACAGCGCCACACCGCCATCTTCCTTGCCACGGTCGTTGTCCTGCAGATCCCGACATTTTCGTTCGAGCTCGCGGCTGGAGCATCGCTCACGCCGCTCTACATCGTCCACGTGATCGTCGGGATGTTCTTGAGTGCATGCGTGATCTGGCTGACCTCTGGGATTGGCGAGTTTCGAGTTCCGCAGGCGGAGCTTCTTCGTGTGTACGCGCGCGAGTTGGACGCAGCGAGGATCGATGTCCTCGTCCAGACCGAGGTGATCGGCTCGATTGCCAAGGACGCCGCCAGAATGCTCCACGGATCCGTGCAATCGAAGCTCGCGGCATGTGCGCTTGCTATTGACCGGGCGGCCCTCACTGACGATGTCGAGTCGTATGCCGCTGCCATCGAGCAGGCGCGGGCGGTACTCAATGCTCCGTGGATGACCGACTCAGATCCCCGCCCGTCGGTGACGCTCCAGGCCGAGGTCAACGGGAAGATCGAACTGTGGCAGGGGTTGGCTGGCATCACTGCGCTCGTCTCGCCCGAAGTGAAGCAGATCACGGGGGCACTTGCCGGCTCGGTCGGCGAGGTGGTCGAGGAGGGCCTGTGCAATGCGATCAGGCATGGGAACGCCGACACCGTCTCGGTGCAGGTCGACCTTGTCGATGAAGGGTCGACCTCACTCATCCGGGTCCGCGTCGTTGACGATGGATGCGGTCCTCTCGACGGTGCGCCCGGCCTCGGTTCGGCGCTCCTTGACGATGCGTGCGCTGGACGCTGGAAGCGGGCCGCTGCACCCGGCGGCGGATGCATCCTCGACGCGTGGATCCTCGTCCGACAAGTGACTGCTTCCTAGCCCGTCACTGCACCATTCGTTCTTCAGGGTCGGTCCCCGTGCCCGGTGAACGGCCAGAGCAAGGAGGAGAAAGGCCTGACGTGCGGCCGCGGTTTCCGCTACGGTGCCTTTGCCATTACTCAGGAGAGCATTGGCGACGGGACGAACTGGCCGAGAGACGCGCCGGGCAATTCCGTGAATTCATGACACACGCGATCAGGGAGGCCCCGCCATGGACGATACGGTTCGCCAGCACAAGTACGTGCTCAGCGAGGACCAGATGCCGACCGTCTGGTACAACGTCATTCCGGATCTTCCTTCGCCGCCCCCGCCGCCGTTGCACCCGGGCCGGATGGATCCGGTCGGGCCTGAGGATCTCGCTCCGCTGTTCCCGATGGAACTCATCATGCAAGAGGTCTCGAGCGACCGATACATCGAGATCCCCGGTGGGGTCCTCGACGTGTATCGCCAGTGGCGTCCATCTCCCTTGTTCCGCGCCCACCGACTCGAGCAGGCGCTCGGTACGCCGGCGCGCATCTACTACAAGTACGAGGGAGTTTCGCCCGCCGGCTCGCACAAGCCGAACACATCAGTACCGCAGGCCTACTACAACAAGAAGGAGGGCACGCGAAAGCTGACAACCGAGACCGGGGCAGGGCAGTGGGGCACCGCCCTCGCATACGCGTGCGCGATCTACGGCCTCGAGTGCGAGGTGTGGCAGGTGGGCGCTTCGTACGACGCGAAGCCCTACCGCCGCATGATGATCGAGGCATTCGGAGCGGCGGTGCATCGCTCCCCGTCGGACCTCACCGAGGTCGGACGCATGCTGGGTGCTGACCCGCGTAATTTCACCGGCTCGCTGGGCATCGCGATCTCCGAGGCCGTCGAGGTGGCCGCTACGCATGCCGACACCCGCTACGCGCTCGGATCAGTCCTCAACCACGTGCTGCTGCACCAGACGATCATCGGCCAGGAGGCGATGCTGCAGCTTGCGATGGCTGGCGACACCCCGACCCACATCGTCGGCTGCACGGGCGGCGGCTCGAACTTCGCCGGACTGTCGTTCCCCTTCCTCAAGGAGAAGCTCGAGGGCCGGATGAGCCCGCGCATCATCGCCGCCGAGCCGGCGTCGTGCCCGTCGCTCACCAGGGGCGTCTACGCCTACGACTTCGGCGACACGGCTGGCATGACCCCGCTCATGAAGATGCACACGCTCGGGCACGACTTCATCCCGGACCCGATCCATGCCGGTGGCCTTCGCTACCACGGCATGGCGCCGCTCATCTCGCATATCTACGAGCTCGGGCTCATGGAGGCCCAGGCTGTTCCGCAGACCGAGTGCTTCGCAGCCGCGATCCAGTTCGCGCGCACCGAGGGCATCGTCCCGGCGCCTGAGCCGACCCATGCGATCGCGCTCGCAATCCGTGAGGCGTTGAAGGCGAAGGAGACCGGCGAGGAGACGGTGATCCTCACAGCTCTTTGCGGTCATGGCCACTTCGACCTCGCCGCCTACGATCAGTACCTGCGCGGCGACATGGTCGACGAGGTCGTGAGCGACGAGCGGTTCGCGTCAGCGCTTTCGACCCTGCCGACAGTGCCCGACTAGCCCCCTCTTTCAACTGGGCCGGAATCCGGGTC
>CALPZT020000321.1 GCA_943328365.2 Bifidobacterium breve
CCGCAGTAAATCCAGACCGGCCCGTGATCGGCGCTGGCGCCGGCCCAATCGGACACCTCATCGATGCGCGAACGCAGCTCATGCAGCGGAACGTGCTTGGCACCGCTGACATATCCGTCGTCGAACTCGCCGTTGCGTCGCAGGTCGAGCACGGGGATCGCCGGATCCTCGGCCAATGCGGTCGCGAGGTCGGCGTGGGTCGCGCGCCGGTAGCCGGAGACGGGGGCCGCGGGGCTCGCCCACTCCTTCGACGTGCCGACGGCGTAGGCAGCCGGGCGATCGATACCGATGCGCACGAGCTCGCGCTGCATCAACTGCACCTCCGAGGCATCGGAGCCCAGCAGGGTGATGGGCGTTCCCCAATCGATCATCCAGCCGAGGTAGGTCACGGCGTTTCCGTGGACGTCGAAGGACAGCGCCCCCTTCACATGGTCGGCCGCGAAGGCCTTGCGGTGCCGCAGGTCGACGACCCACTCTCCCGCTGCGATTCGCCGGGCAATCTCATCGGCCGTAGCGATGCTCGGCAGGGACAGGTCGATCGGCCCCGCTCCGCGCTGGTTCGCAGGACCCATATGGGCGTAGTAGGCCGGGTAGGCATCGAGCCCTGCGATGAGGTCGGCGACGAAGTCGTCCTCCGGCGCAGAGAACACCGGGTTCGTCGCGACCTGCTCGGCAACCGTGGACGCATTGCCGACCGTTGCCGTTGCGCTGCAGAAGGATCCGAAGCCGTGCGTCGGGAAGACGTCTGCGCTCGGCGTGACCTCGGCGCCGATCCGGCGCATCGACCGCCACTGGGATCGGGCAAGCGGCTCGGTCAGCTCGGGCCCGAGGAGATCTGGCCTGCCGACGCTGCCGAAGAGAAGGGATCCGCCGGTGAAGAGCGCGACATCGGCTCCGTCCACGTTGACGGCGAACGAGATGTGGTTCGGCGTGTGACCGGGGGTGTGGAGGACACGGAGCCGGCCGAGATCGGAGGAGATCTCGGCCATGTCGCCGACCTGGCGTGCGGCGAAGTCGATATCCATCCCCTCCGGGACGACATACTCGGCCTTCGTCCGACGTGCGAGTTCGAGGCCACCACTCACGTAATCGTTGTGGAAGTGGGTCTCGAGGACGTGGGATGTGTTCCACCCGTGCTCGTCAAGGATTTCCTCGACGCGATCGATGTCGCGCTGCGGATCGATGACGATGGCGGACGATCCGCTGCCGACGACGTAACTGCGATCGCCGAGGTTCGGAGTATCGATCGCGATGACCTTCAGGCCGCTCATTGGGTGACCACAGTCGCACCGGCGGCAGCGAGGTCATCGAGACCGCCGTTGAGGTTGTAGACGCTCGTGAAGCCCGCAGCGGCCATGGCATCGGTCGCAATCGCGGAACGGCGCCCGCTGCGGCAGTAGACGGCGTAGGTCGCCCCCTTGTCGAGCGAGGCGATCTGGCTCTCGAAGGTCGGGTCCTCGACATTGACGTTCACCGCGTTCGGCAGGTGCCCGGCAGCGAACTCTTCAGGCGTACGAACGTCGACGACAACGGCGCCCGTCTGGGATGCCGAGGCAAGGAAGTTCTGCGGATCGACGGTCTGCACCGCACTGGTCGCCGAACCGCACGCGGCCAGCAAGAATGCGGCCAGAATGCCGACAACTGCAAATCGTTTCTTCATCATGCTCCTCTAGACGATCGTTCCGGGATCGCCGCCATTGCGGACGACCAAGCCACCTGCCTGCTGCCACGCCACCATGCCACCGTTCACGCTCACAGCCTCGAACCCCTCATCGCGCAACTGGGCCGCCGCGGTGAGCGAACGGCGGCCAGACCGGCAGATGACGAGGACCGGCTTCCTCGGATCGAAGCCCTTCGGCGATCCGGGCACATCAGCGAGGGGAATGTGGATTGCCTCGGGGGCGTGGCCCGCCTCCCATTCATCGATCTCCCGCACGTCGACGAGCGCCGCATCGTCCTTGAGCAGGACGAGCGCCTCGTCGAGATTGACGGTGAGCTGCGCACCGCTGCCGAACAGTCCCATGCCTAGGCGACCTTCGCCTCGGCAGCATCGGCGAACTCGCAGAACGCGGCGAATGCGCGCGCGCCGTAGATCGTCGCCGGACCGCCCTGCATGAAGAACGTGACCCCGATTGCCTCGGCTGCCTCCTCGCGCGTTGCGCCGGCACGGACAGCCCCCTTCGCATGGGAGGCGATGCATCCGTCGCAGCCATGGACGACGCCGATCGCCATCGCGATGAGTTCCTTTGTCTTGGCCTCGAGAACGCCGGGCGCGAGCGCCGCAGCGCTCAGCGCGGCGAAGCCCGTGTAGACCTCCGGGATCGCCTGACGAAGCGCCCGGTGCTGCGGGTTGAGATCATCGAGGACCGACTGATGGCTCGCATGGCTGGTCATGGACTCAGCATATACCCCTGGGGGTATTAATCAACCATTGAGACGCATCGCCGCGGCACCGCAGGCAGGGGCCGTGTCACCTCAGCCGGACGTAGGACCGATCAAGCTCACCGACCGAGGTGACACCGAGCAACTGCATCGTCGTCTTGACCTCCTTGGCCAGAATGCTCACGACACGGCGGACGCCGTCCTCGCCGCCCGCCATGAGCCCATAGAGGTAGGCGCGGCCGATGAGTGCGCCACGCGCGCCGAAGGCCAGGGCGGCGACGATATCGGCGCCACTTGAGATCCCGCCGTCGATATAGACCTCGATGCGGTCGCCAACCTCGTCGACCACCCGGGGTAATAGCTCGAGCGGCACGTTGCCGCGGTCGATCTGCCGCCCACCGTGATTCGACAGGATGACGGCATCGACGCCGAGATCAACGGCAATGACGGCGTCCTCGAGGGATTGCACCCCCTTGAGCATGAGCTTGCCGGGCCAGATGCCGCGCAGCCAGGCGATGTCGGCTCCGGTGATCGCCGGATCGAACACCTTCGTGAGCAGGTCGCCGACCGTGCCCCCGGTCGAGGAGAGCGACGCAAACTCCAGCGGCCTCGTCGTGAGCAGGTTGCCCCACCACCTCGGGTACATGGCCATGCCCGCGAGCGTGCCCAGGGTGAGCTGCGGCGGAATCGTCAGGCCATTTCGGACATCGCGCAGGCGAATGCCGCCAACCGCGGTATCGACCGTGAGGATGAGGGTGTCGTAGCCAGCGACCTCGGCGCGCTTCACCAGCGCCTCGCTCGCCACCCGGTCGCGCCACACGTAGAGCTGGAACCAGCGCCGAGTATCGGGCGCGACCTCGGCGAGTGCCTCGACCGAGGTTGTCCCGAGGGTCGAGAGCGCGTACGGAATCCCAACGTCACCGGCAACCTTCGCGACCGCGGGCTCGCCCACGTGATGCATCATCCGGGTGAACCCGGTCGGGCCGAGTGCGAAGGGAAGCGAGGATCGCTGACCGAGCATCTCCACCGAGCAGTCGACCTCGGAGACATCACGC
>CALPZT020000322.1 GCA_943328365.2 Bifidobacterium breve
CGGGGGCATGCGCGTGCTCGAATGGCTTGTCGCGCACCCGACGCGAGTGCGTGCGGGGCTCGTTCTCGGTACCACTGCGGCCGTCGACGCGGATCAGATCGGTACGCATGAAACCCAGCTTTCGGCCATCTACGCCGATCCCCGATTCCGGGGCGGTGACTACTACGACGCTTCCGACGGCGAGGGCCCGCACGCGGGCATGGGTGTCGCACGGCGCATCGCCCACCTCACCTACCGCAGTGCCCCGGAGCTCAACGAGCGATTCGGACGGGCTACCCAACCGGGTGAGGACCCCTACCTGTGGGCCAATGGAAAGCGCGGAGGCCGATTCGAGATCGGGTCGTATCTCGATCACCACGCAGAGAAACTGGCCCGTCGATTTGACGCCAACACGTATATCGCCCTTACGGATGCGATGAGCCTGTTCGACGTCGGCCGAGGCCGCGGAGGTGTCGAGGCAGCGCTTCGCTCTGTCACCGCGCCGCTTACCGTTGTCGGGATCGACTCGGATCGACTCTTCCCGATCGAGCAGCAGCAGCGCATCGTCGACCTGGTACCGGGCTCGGATGCGCTGCATGTAGTCCAGAGCCTGCACGGCCACGATGGATTTCTTGTTGAGGATGACCAGGTGGCACGCTTTGTCGAGCTGGCGGTTGCGGGGGTCGGCGGCAGCGCTGAGCCCGCGGATGGCAGACAGGGCTCGTAACATCGTGCAGGATCAACGTCATGGGACTCCTTGACACCTTCGACCTGACCAGGAAGCTCTCACGTGACGAGGAGGCGCGTCGCCTGGCAGCGGCCCAGGATCGTCTGCTGTACCTGCGGCTGCTCTCGGGCGGCATCTACGACGCGTCGGGCGTCCTTGGCCCGCCTCTGTGCCTCGTGTTCGAGGGTTGGGATGCGTCAGGAAAGGGCGGCGCGATCAAGCGCGTGGTCGAGCCCCTCGACCCGCGGCACGTGCGGGTGGTGTCGATTGCGGCGCCGACCTACGACGAGAAGCGCCACCACTTCCTCACTCGGTTCTGGCCGCATCTGCCCGGATGGGGCGGAATGGCTGTCCTCGATCGCAGCTGGTACGGACGTGTGCTCGTCGAGCGCGTCGAAGGATTCGCGACACAGGAGCAGTGGCGGCGGTCGTACGACGAGATCAAGTCCTTCGAGCGGATGCTCACCGACGAGGGGATGGTCCTCCTGAAGTTCTGGATGCACATCTCGCACGACGAGCAGCTGCGCAGATTCTCAGCCCGGGAGCAGGAGCCGATGAAGCGCTGGAAGCTCACCGAGGAGGACTGGCGCAATCGGGAGAAGCGGCATGAGTACGAGACCGCGGTGACGGAAATGCTCGAGCGGACGGATACCTCGTTTGCTCCGTGGATCGTGGTCGAGGCGAATGACAAGCGACATGCCCGGGTGAAGGTGGTTGAGTCAGCCGTCGATGGTCTGGAGCGTGGGCTCAGGCGAGCGGGAATAGAGGTTGCACCAGCAGGTCAGCAGATTGAGCGATCTGGGTGAGGATTGGTCTCGGTGGTTATCCACAGTCTGGGTTGGCAACTGGTCAGTGGTGCGCCCGGCCGCCTAGCGTGCCGACATGCACCCTGACGCACTCGTTCGGCGGAGGCCGGTTCGCGCCTGCCTGATGCTCTGGCTCAGCGCTCCCATCGTTCTCCTGGGGCTGCAACCCGCGTTGGCCGCTCCTTCAGGTGCTGCTTCGCTCAATGGGCGAGGCGGCGCCGTCGAAGTCGTCGATGTCGTTGGCGATGACCCTGGAGACCGCTTTGTGGGCTCAGGGGGTCTCGTCCTTCCTGGAACCGTCGGTGATGACACGCGACGGCGAGTGGCGACGTGCGCAGGCTGCAGGTGGCGCCTCGCCGACCCCTGTGCATCGTCGGGCGATGCCGGCGCGCGCGCGGCATGCATGAGCGTCACCCGAGGCTGCGCCCGATCCGCGCAATTGCTGCGTGTATGGATCTCCGACGATGCCGGGGCGACTTGGCGCGACCTTGGGCTCATCTGCCTTCCGCCGGGCGGCCCGGTGACGGTGGAGCAGGTCGGTTCATTGGTCGCGGACGAATTCGAGCGAGCTGTGCCCGCCACCGGGCTCGTGCATCAGCCGCGCAGGGGGGTGCTACCCAGCTTGCCGGTGGTGTTTCACTCGACGCAGCCGAGCGGGCTTCCTCCGAGTGAGCATGTGATCAACGGCGTTGCGGTCCTGCTGTATCCGCGGCCGACCTGGACTTGGGACTTCGGGGATGGGTCGGTGATGACGACCTCGGTTCCAGGGAGTTTCTACCCGGACTTCACCGTCTCCCACGCCTACGCACGAGGTGGGAGCATGAGGGTTCAGGTGACGACGACCTGGAATGCCAGCTACACGATCGACGGGATCGGACCCTTTCAAGTCTCCTCTCCGGTGATCCAGACGGCCAGAACCACCCTGACGGTTGGCCAAGCCCGCGCGGTCCTCGTCCCCTAGCGGCGCGAAGACCCCGGCGCGACAAGACCGCCGCGGCAGTGGCACAATGGCACTGCTCCTCACGGCCCGTCCAAGCCCCCGGCTTGACACGGGCTCTTGTCGTGGGGAAACCGTGAGAAGGGCATCGACGCGTCAATGGCAACAGCGAAGAAGACCGTGAGTGCACCGGCAGCGAAGAAAGCGCACGCACCGGCGAAGGCTTCGGTAGCGAAGGCTCCGGCGAAGAAGGCAGCTCCGGCAGCGAAGGCTCCGGCGAAGAAGGCAGCTCCGGCAGCGAAGGCTCCGGCGAAGAAGGCGGCTCCGGCAGCGAAGGCTCCGGCGAAGAAGGCGGCTCCGGCAGCGAAGGCTCTGGCGAAGAAGGCGGCTCCGGCAGCGAAGGCTCTGGCGAAGAAGGCGGTTCCGGCAGCGAAGGCAGTGTCCGCAGCGACGGCGCCAGCGAAGAAGGCTCCGGCGAAGAAGACAGCTCCTGTCGCGGAGTCTTCAGCGAAGAAGGGAATTCCGGCGTCGCCCGTCAGCATCATCGAAGAGGAACTCATCGAAGTTCTCGAGACCGAGGATGGTCTCGTCGTCATCGATGCGGATGACGTGCCGGAAGCCGAGCTGGAGGCCGTTGCAGTCCTCGAGAAAGACCTTGAAGCCGACATTGCAGTGGATATCGCTGAGGTAGAGGCTGATTCGGATGTGGATGAGGAGAAGCCGGCTGCTGATGGCGAAGAGCAGGGCTTCACCATCTCCGACGTCGACGACACTGATGAGCCCGTCCAGACCGTGACTGTCGCGGGGGCGACCGCTGACCCCGTCAAGGACTACCTCAAGCAGATCGGCAAGGTGCCGCTCCTCAATGCTGAGCAGGAGGTGGAGCTCGCCAAGCGCATTGAGGCGGGCCTGTTCGCTGAGGAGAAGCTGAACGAGCCGAAGCAGAAGCTCGACAAGAAGATGCGCCTGGACCTCCA
>CALPZT020000323.1 GCA_943328365.2 Bifidobacterium breve
CTTGGGTCGCGGTCACGACACACGTACCGGGGGCAGTCGCAGTGAGCGACGAGTCCGTGACCTTGCATCCGGCGCTCGCTGTCTCGTACTTGACCGGGTCAGTACCGGTGCCGCCCACGCTCGTCAGAGCAATCGGTGTCCCGACTGCTGCGGTGGTCGTATCCCCAGACACCGTCAGCGCCGACGTCGTGGCTACGTCACCCCGGATGACCGGCGTGCTGGCGTCAGTGGCACTCCCACCGGATCCTCCGCATCCCGCGAGGAGCATCACCGCGCACACGACGACAGCTGTCGCCCTGCCGGAACCTGACCCAAGGCTCGCGAAGCGCCTCGTCCGTGCACCCATCGCCGACACCATTCCTCTCGGGGACGTCGTCCCACCACCCTTCGAACCTGCAAAAGGGTAATCACGATCAGGTACGTCCGCTACCGTGAAAACACGGTCATCGTTCACGACAACCGGCGCAGACGCCAGAGGTAGACCCTCTCCATTAGCTCAGGGCGGCTACCTTCGATTTCGATGACGCGCAGAAGTCAGGAACAGTCCCAGTGCGACGTCACGACAGGTCGTCGAGGTGCAGCTGGACGAGGGTCTCCTGCAGGTAGGTGAGCCAGTCATAGACATCGAGGAGCCCGGCACGCGGATCCTCCTCGGGCAGCTCCGCCAGCTCATCATGGTTGTCGTCGGTCAGCTCGATCCTGGTACCGATCGCAAGGCGCGCATCGTTGAGGAACCCCAGCCAGCTCGGCTCCTCCTGATCCGAGAGGGTGACCTTCTCCCCCGACCGCTCGAGCGCCTCGCCGACGGCACGTGCATGGGCCGCCTTCGTCTCGCGCAGCGAACGCTCGGTGAACCTCCGGAAATCAGACGCGGCGTCATCATCGTCCTTGTAGGCATCGGGGAGCAGCCGCGCCAGCGCTGGATCAGCCGGCACCTCGGATGCATCGTCGATCCCGACGAGAATCGCCAGCGGGTCGCGCGCATCGCCGTCATCGTCCGGCGAGACAAAGGCGATGACCTGCTCGGAAAGCGACCGCAGCAGGTTCCGCTCGACATCGTCGAGCCGAATAACCGTTCGGCCCGATGGGGTCCGAGTGAAGCCGTCGGGCATCAGTCGTCCTTCTGCAGGGTGGCCCACAGGCCATAGGAGTGCATTGCGGCGACGTCGATCTCCATCGCCTCGCGGGTGCCGCTCGAGACCGTGGCGCGGCCCTTCTCGTGGACATCGAGCATGAGCAGCTCGGCCTTCGCTCGATCGAACTTGAAGTAGGTCATGAACACGTACGTGACATAGGACATGAGGTTGATCGGGTCGTTCCAGACGATCGTGACCCACGGGCGCTCGACCACCGTCTCCTCGGACAGAGCGGTGCGCTCGGACGGCGCTATCGACATGACGCCATTGTCTCGTACGCTGCTCATCATGACGCCAACGATCCCGGAGAAGCGCGTGGATCTTCCGACGCCGGAACTCCTCGGCAGGATCCGCGAATCGGTGATCGGCGACGATCAGGTGATGCACGGGCCATTCGGTCCCCGACGCGTGACGTATGCCGACTACACGGCAAGCGGGCGCGCCCTCGACTTCATCGAGGACTTCATCCGAGAAGAGGTGCTCCCCAGATACGCCAACACCCATACCGAGTCCAGCGGCACGGGCCTGCAGACCACCCGGCTTCGGGAGGATGCCCGCGAGATCATCCGCACCGCCGTGAACGGCGACGACAGCACCTGCGTCATCTTCGCCGGGTCAGGCTCGACCGGAGCGATCAACAAGCTCGTCGGCATCCTGAACCTGCGTATCCCCGCCGATCTCGACACCCGCTACCAGCTGTCAACGCACATCCCGGCGCACGAACGTCCGGTCGTGTTCATCGGGCCGTTCGAGCACCACAGCAACGAACTGCCCTGGCGCGAGTCCATTGCCGATGTCGTGACGATCCATGAGGATCCCGACGGGCACATCGACGTCGATCACCTCCGAGAGGAGCTCGAGCGCTTCGCATCCCGGCCACTGAAGATCGCCTCATTCAGCGCTGCCAGCAACGTCACCGGCATCGTCTCCGACACCCACGCCATCACCCAACTCCTCCACGAGCACGGCGCCCTCGCCTTCTGGGATTTCGCCGCAGCCGCCCCCTACATCGACATCGAGATGAATCCGCGGTGCTCGGATCATCCCCTCGCCTACAAGGACGCCATCGTCCTGAGCCCGCACAAGTTCGTCGGCGGCCCGGGCACGCCGGGCGTGCTCATCATCCGCCGCGAGCACCTGCGCAACACCGTGCCCGACATCGTCGGCGGCGGCACCGTCGCCTACGTCAATCCCGAGGAGCACCGCTATCTCGAGGATCCAATCCACCGCGAGGAGGGCGGCACCCCCGCGATCATCGAGTCGATCAGGGCCGGCCTCGTCTTCGCGCTGAAGGACGAGGTCGGCGTTGATGTCATCCGCGCCCACGAGGCCGACTTCGTAACCCGGGCCATCGCAACCTGGGGCACGAATCCGGCGATTCAGGTCCTCGGCAATCTCAGCGCCGAACGGCTCTCGATCGTCTCGTTCGTCGTGCGCCGCGACTCGGGCCGCTATCTCCACCACAATCTCGTCGTCGCGATCCTCAACGACCTCTTCGGCATCCAGTCGCGCGGAGGCTGCTCATGCGCCGGCCCATACGGGCACCGACTCCTCGGAATCGACGTCGAACGGTCGCACGAGTTCGAGCGCGAGATCACCCATGGCTGCGAGGGCATCAAGCCGGGCTGGGTGCGGGTGAACTTCAACTACTTCATCTCCGAACCCGTCTTCTCGTACATCGTGCAGGCCGTCGATCTCATCGCCACCTCCGGCTGGAAGCTGCTCCCCCAGTACCGCTTCGACACCGCGACCGGCCGCTGGCACCACCGCGGCGGCCCTGTCGAGCCGCCACTGCGCCTGCGCCATCTGCACTACGACGAGCACGGGGTCCTGCGCTACCCCCGCCAGCACGATCAGGCACCGGAGTCAGCCCTCGCCGACTACCTTGCCCATGCGCGGACCCTGCTCGATTCGCTGCCCTGCGACGTCCTCCTCGAGGGCTCCGCGGACCTCTCGGCAGACTTCGAGCACCTACGCTGGTTCGACCTGCCGTCGGTCTGCCTCGAGCCGGCCGCTACTTCACCCTGATCGTGAACGGCTCAGAAATCCCATAGCCGAATCCGCCCCTCGCATTCGCCGTGGCGCGGAAGGTTGTCACGCCCTTCTTGCGGGGCATGTCGATCGAGATCTTCGCGACGCCGCGGGCATCGGTGCGGCCTCGACCGATCGTCTTCCATGCCTCGCCCCGCTGGATCTGGACGAGGATCACCTGCTTCTTGCGCGCCGGCTGGGCCACGACTCTCACGACCGTGGTGTCCTTCGCCTTCACGACGACCTTCTTCGGC
>CALPZT020000324.1 GCA_943328365.2 Bifidobacterium breve
CATAGTGATCATCGTCGTCGACCTTCGTGATGAGCACTCCGTCGGCGCGGTCACAGGCTGCCTGCATCGCCCGCCCGAATGGGACGTCACGTCCGATTCGATGGACGACGACCTCGCGGCCTTCGACCGCCCCGAGACCCGACGCACGGATCAACCGCTCGATCTCGCCGTCAGCGATATCGACCCCATGAAGGCCGACGACGACCTGGAGGGACGGGTATTCGAACCCCGCGATCTGGGCGAGCGCATGCGCGAGAAACTCGGTGCGGTGGGTGACGATCACCGCTGACACGGTCGGCCACGCATCAAGCGCCGCAACCGGCGAGTGGGCTCGCAGTGCTTGCCGCCGCGCGTGCACCGAGGCCAGCTGCCAGCCGAGGCTGTCGTCCGGCTCTGGGAATCTGCCCGACTCCGGGAGAACGGCCGCCACGACGACCCCGGCCGCCTCGAGCTGCGCCCGCCAGCGGACCGGCAGCACCCCTGTGCTGCGGACACCACTGATCGACCTGAGCTGGTGGACATCGGACGTAGTGAGGTCGCCGTGGGCGCGAACCTCACCCTGCGGGGTGCCGATGACAAGCGTGCCGTCGACGATCGACGCGTCAGTGACGATGCCGGAGGCCTCCGACCTCCGACCCAGGGGACGGTGCACAGCGGGGTCAACGACGATGTCGAATGGGGTGCCGTCGACCTCCCATCCCTCCGAGGAGATCACGACGGTGCGCGACCGGCCCGCGGGCTCATCTCCGCCAGGCGCCGCAATCGAACCACTCGACGCAGGCATGACGAGGGTGTCGGTGCGCCGCAGGTGACGATTCGGCTTGTCATCGGCCCGAATGACATCGGTGACGGCCGAAGCGAGCGAGGCAGCGCCTACGGGCAGCCCCGGGGTGATCGTCATGAGCGGGCCAGGGTCGAGGTGGGTTGGCCTGAGGATCCTCATGGCCGCGGCAATGAGGATGGCTGGATCGACCGGGGCCGCGGATGCTATGAAGACGGTGACTCCATCACCCTTGCGGCGCAGCGAGAATTCGCTCACGGAAGCGAGGTTCGGTGATCCCGTCCAGCCCTTGGGGGGTCGCCACGTGCCCACCTTCACGCGGATGCCACGGACCATCGGCCCCCCAGCACGGTCGATCACCATCGGGGCGAGGGAGGCGACGCCGGGCGCTGACACGTGCAGCACGCCTCTCCTGCGGAGCAATCGGTCGAGACGAGGCAATCCCACACCGTCAGCGTAGACGGCGGACCCGCGGCGAGCGGGGACCTGAGGTGGAGTCGGCGGTAGCCTTTCGCCCATGACCTTGCGACTCTCCGTCATCGGGACCGGTTATCTCGGAGCGACCCATGCCGCGTGCATGGCCGAACTCGGCTATGAGGTCATCGGGGTCGACATCGACCCGGCAAAGGTCGCGATCCTTCAATCGGGCACCGTGCCGTTCTACGAGCCGGGCCTCGACGAGGTGCTCGCCCGCAATATCGCTGCGGGTCGCCTTCACTTCACGACCTCCCTCGAGGAGGCGGGCGCGTTCGCGTCCATCCACTTCATCTGCGTCGGCACCCCGCAAGCGGCCGGATCACAGCGCGCCGACATGTCGCAGGTCTTCGGATCGGTCGATGGTCTGGCACCTTTCCTCCAGCCGGGGGCACTTGTCGTCGGCAAGTCGACGGTGCCGGTCGGTACCGCGGCGATGATCGAAGAGCAGCTCAAGGCAATAGCCGCACCGGGCGTCGAGGTGGCCTGGAACCCCGAGTTCCTGCGCGAGGGCTTCGCAGTCGAGGACACGCTGCATCCTGATCGCCTCGTCATCGGAGCGCGCAGCCAGCGGGCAGAGGACCTTCTCCGCGAGGTCTATGCACCGATGATCGCGGAGGGCATTCCCTTCCTCGTCACCGACTTCCCGACCGCTGAGCTCGTGAAGGTCTCCGCGAACTCCTTCCTCGCGACGAAGATCTCCTTCATCAACGCGATGGCCGAGGTCTGCGAGGCGGCCGGCGCCGATGTCACGAAGCTCGCCGAGGCGATCGGCTACGACACCCGCATTGGCAGCCGCTTCCTCGCGGCTGGGCTCGGCTTCGGCGGCGGCTGCCTGCCCAAGGACATCCGGGCCTTCATGGCACGTGCGGGTGAACTCGGCGCTGACGAGGCGCTCATGTTCCTTCGCGAGGTCGACCAGATCAACCTGCGCCGCCGCTCCCACACTGTCGACCTCGCTCGCAAGACCCTCGGCGGCTCCTTCACCGACAAGCGCGTGACCGTGCTCGGGGCCGCCTTCAAGCCAAACAGCGACGACGTGCGCGATTCACCGGCGCTCGATGTCGCGGTCGCGATGAACAACGCGGGCGCCGATGTCGTCGTCCACGATCCCAAGGGCCTCGCGAACGCTGCCCGCGTCTACCCGACCCTTCGATACGACAACGACGTCATGGCCGCCCTCACCGGCGCCGACCTCGTCGTCCACGCGACCGAATGGATGCTCTACCGCGAGCTCGACCCGGCAGCGGTCGCCGCAGTCGTTCGCCAGCGACATGTCATCGATGCCCGCAACACCCTCGACCCGGCCCTGTGGCGGGCGGCGGGCTGGAGCTACCGCGCGCTTGGCCGACCCAACGCATGACCTCGCTTTACGGCGAAGCAGCCGACATCACGCGCATCCTCGACGACGCCGGCCTTTGGTTCGTTGTCGGGCTCGGCAACAATCCCGACCGGGTCGCGTTCGAGGTGTCCGCTGCGCTGCAGGCACGCGGCAAGCGCATCATCCCGATCTATCCTCGCGCCGAGATGGTGCATGGCGAGCAGGGCTACGCGACCATCGCCGAGGCGGTCGCCGCTGTCGGCGTCCCCGATGTCGTCGATGTGTTCGTGCGGTCCGACCGGGCCGGGGAGTTCGCCGATCAGGCGATTGCCGCCGGAGCAGGCGCGGTGTGGTTTCAGCTCGGGGTCGTCGACGAGTCCGCTGCCCAGCGGGTGGTCGACTCGGGCGCGACGATGATCATGGACACCTGCCCGCTCATCGAGTGGCGACGCCGCGGTCAGTAGTGCCCGGTACTACGTGAGGTTCGCTGATTTCGCCTTCGCCTGACGATTGAGCTCCTCCTGAAACGTCACCATCGCGCCCAGCAGTGCCGGGTCGGCAATCGAGAGCATCCGGGCGGCGAGCAGCCCGGCATTGCGGGCATTGCCGATCGCCACCGTGGCAACCGGAACGCCCGCAGGCATCTGCACGATCGATAGCAGCGAGTCCATCCCGTCGAGCGTGCCGACCGCGACCGGCACGCCGATCACCGGCAGCGGCGTGAGTGCCGCCACCATGCCCGGCAGGTGCGCGGCACCTCCGGCACCGGCGATGATTACCTTGAGACCGCGCTCGACCGCCGTCGACGCATAGTCGACCATCTCGCGGGGCATGCGATGCGCCG
>CALPZT020000325.1 GCA_943328365.2 Bifidobacterium breve
GGCCGTCGGCACCCTCGAACACGAGGTCGGCGAAGCCCTCGACGAGGCGCACACCTTCGGCATCCACTTCGGCATCCACGGGGGCGGCGAGGTAGAGCTCCGTCCAGCGGCGCGGCGCGGCGAGCGCCTCGGCCATGAGGTCGGAGGCGAGCGCGGCCCGCACCCTTGTGGACACGGCGTCGATCTCGGCAGGGAGGCCCTCGTCCTGCGCTGCCCGGCGGCAGGCGACGAAGATGTCGCCGTCACTGGCGTCAGTGCCGATGCGGACGACGGCGTCCAAGGCAGCGTGGACGGCACGGCCGAGGGGGCGGCCGTCGCGTGCGGCGCGGGCGTCCGCCGCAACCGTCGCCTCGACCGTCGCGGTGACATCCGTGGGGGCCTCAATTGTGGCTGTGGCGGAAGGGGGCTGGAGTCCGAGGATGGCGGCGGCCTCCCCACTGGGAGCAGCGATGAACGGGGCGCGGCTGAGCGTGCGCACCCGGTCGACGTGCTGGCTCCAGTCGGAGGGCAGTGGCGGCACAGCCGCGAGTTCTAGCGCCGCGACGGTGACGGACGAGTCGTCAAGCGTGGTGACATCGGACGGATCGCGCGCGATGGCGTCCCACATCAGCGAGGAGTGCGGCTGCTTGTTCGTGCCGTGCTCACCGCATAGGGAGACGATCAGGTGATCGCGGGCGCGGGTGCAGGCTACGTACTGCAGCCGAACCCGCTCCGCCAGGCCGCGCGGCACGCGCTCAAGATCCGACCACTCGTCGTAGCGCACGCTCGTGAGGCCCTTGCCGAGGTTGAACTCGTAGCGGTCCGGGCTCGCGACACCGATGGCGGGGGAGGGGTCGTACATGTTGTTCGCCATTGCCGCGAGGACGACCACGGGGAACTCGAGCCCCTTCGCCTGATGGATCGTCATGAGCCGCACGGCATTGTCATCGCGGACATCGGGCTCGGGCAGCGATGAGCGTGTCGAACTGGTCTGCACGTCTGCAACTGCGACGAGGTAGTCGGGCAGGCCGACACCGCCCTCGTCCTGGAACTGCTGGGCGTGGGCGCACAGCATGCGCACGCAGTCGGCATCGAAAGCACCCCGCGGGGCATGCGCCAGCGCCTCCATGATCCGGGTGCAGCCCAATAGGCGGTCGATGACCGCGGCGGGCTGCAGTGCCTCCAGAGTGCGACGCATGGCATGGAGCACCCCAAGAGCATCGGCGACCGGGCCGGCGATCGGCTGGCCGTCGGCGTCGAGGGACTGCTGCGCCACCCGCCAACGACCCCCGGCGGCGCGAAAGCGCAGCAGGTCAGCGTCCGTGCAGCCGAACAGCGGGCTCTTCAGGGCGACCCACAGGTCGAGCTCACGTGAAGGATCGTCGACCACGGCGAGTGCGGCCAGCAGGCCCATGACCACCGGGCGAGCGAACACCAGGCCCGCGTCGCCGGACCGGTACGGGACGCCCGCATCGTCGAGGGCGTCGAGGAGTGCGGGCACCCCGGTGCGGGCCGGGTAGAGGACGGCGACGTCGCTGAAGGTGGCCGCCCTCGTGTACTGGCGAGAGTCGTCGTCCTGCGGCTCGGTGATGAGCCATCCGTCGCGTACGGCCCGGGCGATTTCCTGGGCGACCAGTCGCGGCTCGAGCGCGATCGAGTCCACGACGCCGGTTGCGCGCGAGCCATCCGCCTGAGGCTCCTGCTCGGGATCGCGAAGGACCGTCACAGAAGGCCCCGGGCTCGTGGCAGTGGGCCGGTGCCACGCGTCGAGGTCGCGGTACTCCACCTGCGCGGGCTGGTTGGCCATCGCTGCGCAGAAGACGCGATTGACCCACTCGATTAGCGGCGCCACGCTGCGGAAGTTGGTGGTCAGCTCGAACACTCGGCCGAGCGGCGCTCCCGGCGCCTGGAACCCGGCGAGAGCTTCGCTGTAGGTGTCGATGTCAGCACCGCGGAACGCGTAGATCGCCTGCTTGGGGTCACCCACGACCACGAGCCGGCCGGGCAGCGGCCGCGCAGACCGGTCATGCGGATCGGCCGTGATGAGGCGCACCAGCTCCCACTGGACGGGGTCGGTGTCCTGGAACTCGTCGACCAGGATGAGCGGGAACTCGGCGTGCAGTAGCGCCCGAACGTCCAGATCGTCGCGGACGAGGTCTCGCGCCCGGGACAGGAGCTCGTCGAAGGTCACGATGCCCCGCTGCGCGCGCTCCTCCCGGTGTGCGCGCATGACGCCCCATGCCTCGGCCAGTGCCGTGCGCACGGCTCCCTCGAGCGGAGAGAGCAGGCAGGCTTGGAGGGAGGGCGCGAGCTCCTTGAGATCGTCGCGTCGGGACTTCGCGCCGCCGTCGCCCCAGGCTGCCTTGCCGCCCACATTGCCGAGCTTGAACAGCGGGTGTGAGCCCCCGGTCTCGGCAGCCGTGGCGGCCAGTTCGACGGGATCGGCACGCCGCAGCAGGGCGACAACAGGCGGAATTCGCTCCTCGAACGCGACCATGAGCTTGTCACTCGGGTCGGCGCACTCATGACGGGCCCGGAGCAGGAAGTCCTCAAGATCGTTGGCGACGCCGGAGCACAGTGTGTCGACGTCGACCCCCCGGCTGGCGAACGCGGCGTCGTCCAAGCGCAGCCACGCCGCGTCGAGCCGGCGGAGCACGTCGAGCAGGTCGTAGGGGGACAGGCCATATGCGTCGAACATCGCGAGGGTGCCGGCGTCGAGGGAGGTCTGCAGGTGCTCGACGGCGGCCCGCACGCGTGACCGCTCGTCGTCGGTTGCGTCCGCACCCGTGGCGGGGGCAAAGCCCAGCGGGAGGCGGGCGGAGAGGGCATGGGTGCGCAGGATGCGTTGCGCGAACGAGTGGATGGTGCCGATGGGGGCGGCGTCGAGGTCCCGCAGGGCCGTGGCGAGCGCCTGCTGGTCGGCCGGGGTGTCGTTCGATGCCTCGAGGCGCTTCGCCATCCGCTCGCGTACGCGGTGTCGCAGTTCGGCGCCGGCCCGCTCCGTGAAGGTGATCGCCGCGATCGAGGTGATGGACACTGGCGAAGGCCCGGTGATGGTGTTGAGGATCCGGGACACGAGCGTCGTCGACTTGCCCGTACCGGCGCCGGCTTCGATGAACGCGTTGTCGCCCAGGAGCGTGGACGCAGCATCGCGTGCGCTCTTGTCTGGAAGTTCCGTGGCGGCACTCATGACACCTCCTCCTCGTCGTCCTCGGTGGGGAGCTTGCCGCTGACGATCACCGCGCGTCGGCCCAGCCGCTTGCACACCGGGCAGTAGTCGCGGGACCCCTGTGGGGTGGGGAGGAATGCTCCTGTCTGCCCGGCTGTCTCGAGGCGCAGCAGGAGATCGCGAAGGACGAACGCGCGCTCCTCGTCGTGGGTGGGCGTCACGACTGCCGGCCGCTCGCCTCCGTTGGGCACGAAAAGGAAGTGAAC
>CALPZT020000326.1 GCA_943328365.2 Bifidobacterium breve
AAGTCTCCGTCGGCCATGACGTAGGACGCTGGGTCGTTCTTCCATCGCTCGAGATCGTCGAAACGCGACTGCAGTCGAGCGCGATCCTCGTCGTCGGCCTGCAGCGCGGTCATGGAGGCCAGCACGGGCTCGATCCCCTTGCGGAGGATGAGCAGTTCCCTGATGACGTCTTCTCCGCCAGGGTGGCGTAGCCGCGCCGCCAAGAGGTCGGGGTCAAAGGTGCGCCAGTGCGACGCGGCCTCGACGATGGTGCCGCGGCCTCGCCAGGTGCTGACGAGACCCTTCTCGGTGAGCACCTTGACGCTCTCGCGGAGGACCGTACGGGATACATCGAACTCGATGCCGAGCTGACTCTCCGATGGCAGGACGCTGCCGACGGGGTATGTCCCACGCACGATGCGGTCAAGCAGTTCCTGCATGACGGGAACCCACATCGGTCCCTTAGTGACCATCGCCAGCATCTCCCCAGATCGTGTCCGAAACATCACAGTAGCGGCCAAGAGGCGACCGAGGGCACGTTGTCGTAAATCAGCATACGTACTATCTTTGTGCTCACACCAGAGATTCCGGAATTGAGGGGGACACGCGTGGATTCGGGAGACGCGGCCGTTGCTGACGAGAACTTCATCATCCGGCTCCGAGACGCCGCGGTCGTCCCGGTGGTCACCGTGACGGATCCGGCCGTGGCGAGCGACCTCGTGGGCGCTCTTGTCCAGGGTGGATTGCCCTTCGTTGAGATCACTCTGCGCTCGGCAGCAGGTCTGGACGCCATTCGTGCGGCGCAAGGACGTGGCGCGGAGATAGGCGCTGGAACGGTGACAAGTGCCGCAAGCGCGGCCGCCGCGATCGAGGCGGGTGCGTCATTCGTGGTGTCACCGGGATTGGACGAGGGGGCGGTTCGGTACTGCCAAGAGGCTGGCATACCGGTCATTCCCGGGGTGGCCACGCCGACCGAGGTGATGGCAGCGCGTGCACTCGGTGTCATGGCAGTGAAGGTTTTTCCGGTAGCTCAACTTGGCGGCCCGTCGTATCTCAAGGTGCTTTCGTCCGTCTGGCCCGACCAGTTGTTCATGCCAACCGGCGGCGTCAGCGTGGTGGACGCTGCCGACTATCTGGCACTGCCCGCCGTCGTTGCTGTCGGTGGAAGCTGGATCACGCCGGCAGCCCTGCTGTCCTCGCACGACTGGGATGCGATCGCGGATCTGGCTCGTGCCGCGGCGGCCCTACGACGGGCTGCTGCATGAGCGACTTCGTCACGCGATCGAGCGCCGAATGCTGCTGGGATGCCGTAGCGCTGGGTGAGGTCATGCTCCGGCTCGATCCAGGCGAGGGGCGCGTGCGAACGTCGCGGGCCTTCCGGGCGTCGGAGGGAGGTGGCGAGTACAACGTTGCGCGTGGGCTCCGACGTGCCTTCGGCCTGCGCACGTCGGTCGTCACCGCCCTGGGCGATAACGAGGTCGGTCTGCTCCTCGAGGACCTGATTCTCCAGGGCGGGGTCGACACATCGCACATTGTCTGGAAGAAGTCCGACGGCATCGGCCGAGCCAACCGGAATCCGCTCAACTTCACCGAACGCGGCTTCGGCGTGCGAGGTGCTGTCGGGGTTTCGGATCGCGCCCACAGCGCAACGGCCGCCCTTCGCATCGAAGACGTTGACTGGGAAGCCCTGTTTGGCCGAGAGGGCGTGCGCTGGCTGCACACCGGCGGGATCTTCGCCGGACTCTCAGCCACGACAGCGGATGTGGCCGAAGCAGCCATGACCGCGGCTCGCCGACATGGCACCGTTGTCTCCTACGATCTGAACTATCGGCCCAGCATCTGGCGCGATCAAGGTGGCCAGGATCGCGCACGTGCCGTCAACCAGCGACTTGTCGGACTCGTCGACGTCCTCTTCGGCAATGAGGAGGACTTCACCGCCGCACTTGGCTTCGAGGTATCCGGGGCAACCGACGGACTCATGAGCCTTGATCCGGCAAACTTCGAAGCGATGATCGAATCGGTGACACAGACGTACGGACAGTTAGGGGTCGTCGCCACGACACTGCGCGAGGTTCACTCGGCTTCGGACAACGACTGGGGAGCAGTGGCCTGGTCTCGCGACTCAGGTTTTGTTCGCGCCCAGGACCGGCGGGGATTGCAGATTTTCGATCGTGTCGGTGGCGGTGACAGTTTCGCCTCCGGCTTGGTATTCGGGCTGCTCGACGGACGCTCGCTGCAGCAGGCCGTCGAACTCGGTGCGGCGCACGGTGCGCTTGCGATGACCACGCCCGGCGACACTTCGATGGCCAGTCGTGACGAGGTGGAGCGGCTGGCTGCTGGAGGGAGCGCAAGGGTGCAGCGATGAGTGGTCGAACGTGGGAAGTGGCCGCTCGTGGGCGCACCGATGTGGGCGAAGGGCCGGCCTGGGATGCGCGTGAGGGCGTCCTGTGGTTCATCGACGTCACGCCCGGTGCCCTCTACCGATTGGATCCGGCGAGCGGCGACGTCGATGTACGCCTCGTCGGCCTCCCCATCGGTGCGGCTATTCCATCGCGGGAGGGGGGCCTCATCCTTGCGCTCGAGGATGGCGTGCACGCCTACTCGTGGGGCGACGCCACCACCACATTGCTCGTTCCGGTCGAGGCCCACGACACGAGCATTCGCATGAACGATGCGAAGTGCGACCCGCGCGGTCGGCTGTGGGCGGGCACGATGGCGTACGACTTCAGGCCGGGCGCCTCGACGCTGTATCGATTCGACAAGACGGGGCCGGCACCCGTGCAGACCGGTTGCACGATCTCCAACGGTATGGGCTGGAGCCCCGACACCGCCACGATGTACTTCGTCGACACCCCGACCTCGCGCATCGACATCCTCGACTACGACATCGAAACCGGGGCGGCAACCGAACGGCGAGCCTGGGTGACGATCGAGGACGGTGCCGGTTCACCCGACGGCCTCACGGTCGATTCCGAGGGGTGCGTGTGGGTGGCCCTGTGGGGTGGAGGAGTCGTTCGCCGATACGCGCCGGACGGGCAGTTAATCGAGGTGGTCGAACTGCCCGTTCGGCAGGTGACCAGCGCCTGTTTTGGCGGGCCGTCCCTTTCCGATCTCTTCGTCACGACCGCCGCCTACCAGATGACACCTGCGGACATCGAGCGCGAGCCGCTGGCAGGAGCGACGTTCGTCATCGCGACCGATGTCGTCGGGAGCCCGACCGTGACCGTCGATGTGTCCCTTCTCTCGACACGCACGTGAGTTCGCGCTGTGCATGGCCGGACCATGACCGCTACTAGTGGGCGAGGGCCCCGGTGGATGGCCCCGCTCGCCGATCGAGATATTCGCTGGCTCGCTCTGGCTCGATTTGCCGCCATCCTCGGTGCGAGCGCCCTTCCCACGGCGCTCACCTTCAGCGTGCTGTCGATTGAGGGCG
>CALPZT020000327.1 GCA_943328365.2 Bifidobacterium breve
AAGCGGACGATTGCGAGGGGGGACGAGCCAATCGCGTGCGGTGCTGGCGTGCTCAACTATTCACGAAGGCGGCGGGCTGATGCGCGTTCAGCGGGCCGGTGGCCGTTCATAGAAACGGTGGACGGTCATTGACCGCACACCGCCGATCCCGGCGGGCGACATGGAGCCGCGATCACCGAGCCTTGGCAACCCGCGGCTGACAGCATTGGCCCGTGACCTCGAAGAATCCCCCCGCCATCGCTGCACGTGTCGTGATCGACCCCGCCGAGAGCCGGAGCGTGTACCCCCTCCTCGGCAGCCTCGTCGTGCCGCGTCCGATTGCCTGGGTCTCGTCCCAAAGCCCGTCCGGCATCGACAACCTTGCCCCGCACTCCTTCTTCACGATCGTGAGCACGGCACCGCCGATCATCGTGTTCAGCTCGATGGGGGAGAAGGACACGGTTCGCAACATCCGGGCGACGGGCGAGTTCGTCGTCTGCGGGAGCACGGCCGCCATGCTCGAGCAGATCAACGTGACCGGCGTCGACTTCGACCCGCAGGTGAGCGAGTTCGATGCCGCGGGTCTCACGCGCGAGCCGAGCGAGACGGTCGCCGCATTCCGCGTCGCCGAGTCGCCCTATGCCCTCGAGTGCCGGCTCGTGGAGATCAAGGAGATGGGCAACGGCCTCGTCGTGTTCGGCGAGGTGACGCGCATCGTGGTCGATGAGTCCGTTCTCGTGAACGGCCGCGTGTCCATCGACCTCCTCGATCCGATCGCTCGTCTCGGCGGCAGCGACTGGAGCCGGATCGGCGAGATCACGACCCGCCGCAGGCTCAGCGTCGAGGAGTTCATTTCCGCAACGTCATGAACGGGGGGATCAGTGACGCGCGCACTGCAGGGCCTGAGCACGGCGGAGGCGGCCGTGAGGCTCGCTGCGGACGGCCCCAATGCGCTGCCGCGCCCGCGACGGAAGTCGGCCGCGCGCCGGTTCGTCGGGGAGCTCGTCCACTTCTTCGCGATCATGCTGTGGGTCGCGGCGCTGCTCGGATTCCTTGCCCGCCTACCCCAGCTCGGGATCGCGATCATCATCGTGATCCTGGTGAATGCCGTGTTCGCCTTCATCCAGGAGAGCCGCGCCGATCGCGCCGCTGAGCGACTCCGGACGCTCCTCCCGTCGCGTGTCACCGTCGTCCGCGACGGCCGCCGTACGCAGGTCGAGTCGGTGGACATCGTCGTTCGCGATGCGCTCGTCCTCAGCGCGGGGGATCGTGTACCTGCCGACGCGACGGTGACCCGGGCCACAGCTCTTCGGGTCGACACGTCGATGCTCACCGGCGAGAGCGCGCCGAACTCGGTGGAGGCCGGAGCGCCGGTATCGGCCGGCACGTTCGTCGTCGAGGGCGATGCCGATGCGGAGGTGACCGCGACCGGCGATGGCACCCGCCTTGCGTCGATCGCTCGCCTGACCTCGCAGGAGGAGAAGCCGACGACGCCGCTGACGCTTGAGCTGAGGCGGGTCGTGCGGCTCATCGCGGCGATCGCGCTCGGGGCCGGTGCCGTGTTCTTCATCGTCACGCTCGTCCTCGGGAATCCGCTCTCCGACGCACTCATCTTCGCGATCGGAGTGACGGTCGCGCTCGTGCCGGAGGCGCTCCTTCCGACCGTGACGCTCACCCTCGCCTGGGGTGCCGAGCAGATGGCGCGTCGAAACGTGCTCGTCCGTGATCTCGAGGCGGTAGAGACGCTCGGGTCAACGACGTTCATCTGCACCGACAAGACCGGGACACTCACTCGAAACGAGATGACGGTGGTCGAGGCGTGGACTGCCTCGGCCAAGGCCACGTGCTCCGACGTCGGATACGACCCGGCCGGCCATGTGGTGCTGGAGCCGATGCCTGAAGACGGAAGCATTCGGGAGCTCGCTCGCGCTGCGGTGGCATGCTCGGACGGCTATGCGTTCACGAGCGACGGAGTGTGGCGAGTGCACGGCGACCCGATGGAAGCCGCCTTCGACGTGTTCGCCCGACGCATGGGCATCGACACTGACGAGGCGCGCGCCGGGCTCGTCGTTCGCCACCGGTTTCCGTTCGACCCGCGACGACGCAGGATGTCGGTGGTCACGGAGGACATGGTCGTGGTCAAGGGCGCCCCGGATAGCGTGCTAGCCCTGTGCCCACCTGCTCCCGAGGTTCACGAACGCGTGGCCGCGCTCGCCGAGCTCGGACTGCGGATCATCGCGGTTGCCGGTCGGGAGGCTCGCGGTGCGGCGCCGGAGACGATTGGTGACGCGGAGCGCGACCTCACCCTCATCGGACTCTTCGCCCTCGAGGACCCGCCGCGCGCTGACGTCCAGGCTGCACTGGAGGCGTGCCGTGGCGCTGGGGTCACGGTGGCGATGGTGACGGGGGACCATCCGACGACGGCGGCAGCGATCGCGACGAAGGTCGGGCTTCGCGAACCCGGCGGCCTGGTCATCTCAGGTGCAGAGCTGCCTGCGGACGATGCCGAACTTGGCGCCCTGCTCGATCAGCCCGGCGTCGTTGTCGCGCGAGTCTCGCCCGAGGACAAGCTCCGGATCGCCCGTGCGCTGCGAATGCGCGGGCATGTCGTGGCGATGACCGGCGACGGCGTGAACGACGTGCCGGCCCTGCACGCGGCGAATATCGGGATCGCGATGGGGCTGTCGGGCACCGATGTCGCACGCGAGGCTGCGGACCTCGTCCTCCTCGACGACCACTTCGGCTCGATCGTCGCCGGGATCGAGCAGGGCCGCACGACCTTCGTGAATATCCGCCGCTTTCTCACGTACCACCTCACCGACAACGTGGCCGAGCTCGCGCCCTTCGTGGTGTGGGCGCTGTCCGGGGGCCAGTTTCCGCTCGCCCTCGGGGTGCTTCAGATTCTCGCGATCGACATCGGTACCGACACGCTCTCCGCAGTGGCGCTTGGCGCCGAGCCGCCGTCCAAGCATCTGCTCGAGCGGCCGCCGGTGTCTGGCCGCCTGCTGAACCGGACGGTTCTGCGGCGTGCCTTCGGGGTGCTCGGCCCCACGATCGCGTTCGCGACGATGGTGGCGTTCATAGCGTCGTTCGTTGCTGCGGGCTGGCGGCCAGGCGATCCCTTCCCGACCGGCTCGGTGGTGATGGCGGCGTCCGGCGCCGCGTTCATGACGGTGGTCCTCGGGCAGATCGCGAACGCGTTCGCCTGCCGCAGCTCGACGAAGTGGCCGGGGGAGCTCGGCTGGACGACGAACCGGCTGCTCTTTCCGGCCGTGGCCGGCGGACTCGTCTTCGCCCTCATCACGGTGTTCGTGCCGGCGATCGCGCAGACCCTTGGCCAGGCCCCGCCGATGGCGATCGGCTGGGTGGTGGCAGTCGCGACCATGGGACTCATGCTCGGTGTCGATGCCCTCGACAAGCGCCTGAG
>CALPZT020000328.1 GCA_943328365.2 Bifidobacterium breve
CGCCCTGACCGGCCGGGCCAAGATCGCCATCGTCGCGCCAAAGGACGACGCCAAGTTCCGGGCGATCGCGACCGGTGCGCGGCTCGCCGCCTACGAGTTCGTCTCCTTCAAGTCGAAGAAGGCCAAGGCATCCGCTCCCGCCGCGAGCATCGCGCTCCTCGTCCCCCGCTCGGTGAGCGCCGCTGAGCGCCGGATCGTTGGCGAGGTGAACGTCATCGTCGATGCGATGAACCTCACCCGCGACCTCGTGAACACCCCTCCAAACGCCCTTCCCCCCGTTGCCCTCGCAAAGGCCGCGACCGAGGCCGTCGCGTCCCTCCCCGTGAAGGTGACGATCTGGGATGTTCCGGCGCTCAAGCGGGCCCGCTGCGGCGGCATCCTCGGCGTCGGCCAGGGCTCCTCGAACCCGCCGCGCCTCGTCAAGCTCGTCTACACCCCCCGCGGCGCGACCGCCCACCTGGCGCTCGTCGGCAAGGGCATCACCTTCGACACCGGCGGCATCTCGATCAAGCCCGCTGCGAACATGGATGAGATGAAGGGCGATATGGCCGGCGCAGCCGCAGTCATCGCCGCCGTCCAGGCCATCGCGACCCTCGGCATCAAGGTGAAGGTGACCGGCTGGCTCGCGATCGCCGAGAACATGCCGAGCAGCACCGCCCAGCGCCCCGGTGACGTCATCACGATGTTCGACGGCACCACCGTCGAGGTCCTCAATACCGACGCTGAAGGGCGCCTTGTCCTCGCCGATGCCCTCGGCATGGCGGTCAAGGAGAAGCCCGACCTCCTCATCGACGTGGCAACGCTCACTGGCGCGCAGAGCGTCGCGCTGGGCCGCCGCGTCTCCGGAGTCATGTCGAACGACGATGACGCCCGCGACCAGGTCTGCGCCGCCGCGGCCGAGGCCGGCGAGTCCATGTGGCCGATGCCGCTCCCCGAAGACCTGCGAGCCGCCCTCGACTCGTCGACCGCCGATATCGCGAACATCGGCGACCGCATGGGCGGCATGCTCTCCGCCGGCGTGTTCCTGTCGACCTTCATCCCCGAGGGTCAGCCGTGGGTCCACCTCGACATCGCGGGCCCCGCCTTCAACGACAAGGGCGCCTACGGCTATCTCCAGAAGGGCGGCACCGGGGCTTCGGTGCGCACCTTCGTTCGGATCGCCCAGACAATTGCGGCAGGATAGGGCCCACAACCTCCCTCACGACAGCAGATCGGAGCCGTCCGTGCCCAGTGCAGACCTCGTCATCCTCGGTGGCGGCAGCGGCGGCTACGCCTGTGCGCTCCGCGCGAGCGAGCTTGGCATGTCCGTCATCCTCATCGACAAGGACAAGCTCGGCGGCACCTGCCTGCATCGCGGCTGCATCCCGACCAAGGCGCTGCTCCATGCGGCAGAGGTCGCCGACAGCTCCCGTGAGAGCGCCCACTTCGGCGTGAACACCACGCTGCACGGCATCGACATGGTCAAGGTGAACGAGTACCGCGATGGCGTCGTCGGCAAGCTCTACAAGGGCCTTCAGGGTCTGGTGAAGAGCCGCAACGTCACGTATGTCGAGGGCGCCGGGCGCCTCGTCTCCCCGAACACCGTCGAGGTGAACGGCGAGCAGTACACGGGCACCAATGTCGTCCTCGCGACCGGCTCCTACGCGCGATCGCTCCCTGGCCTCGACATCGACGGCCGCGTCATGACCTCCGATCAGGCTCTGAACCTCGACTACGTCCCGAAGCGGGTCATCGTGCTCGGCGGCGGGGTCATCGGCGTCGAGTTCGCGAGCGTCTGGCGCTCCTTCGGCTCCCAGGTCACCATCATCGAGGCCCTCCCCAATCTCGTCCCGAACGAGGACATCGCCTGCTCGAAGGCCCTCGAGCGCGCCTACCGCAAGCGCGGCATCAACCTCTCGCTCGGCGTGCGCTTCGCATCCGCAACGCAGGACGAGAACGGCGTGCTCGTCACCCTCGAGGATGGCAAGACCTTCGACGCCGACATCCTCCTCGTCGCCGTGGGCCGCGGCCCGAATGCAAGCGGCATGGGGTTCGAGGAGCAGGGCATCGCCATGGAGCGCGGCTGGGTCCTCGTCGACGAGCGCCAGCGCACGAACATCGCGAACGTGTTCGCGGTCGGCGACATCACGCCCGGCCTGCAGCTCGCCCACCGCGGCTTCCAGCACGGCATCTTCGTCGCCGAGGAGATCGCCGGCCTGAACCCGGTCGTCATCCCCGACATCAACATCCCGAAGGTCACCTACTGCGAGCCCGAGGTCGCGAGCGTCGGCCTGAACGAGGCCGAGGCCCGCGCGCTGCACGGCGACGCCAATGTCACGGCCTACGAGTACAACCTCGGCGGCAATGGCAAGAGCCAGATCCTCGGCACCGCCGGGTTCATCAAGCTCGTGCAGCTCAAGGACGGCCCGGTCATCGGCGTCCACATGGTCGGCTCCCGCGTCGGCGAGCAGATCGGCGAGGCCCAGCTCATCGTGAACTGGGAGGCGCATCCCGAGGATGTCGCGACCCTCATCCACGCGCACCCCACCCAGAACGAGGCGATGGGCGAGGCCCACCTCGCGCTCGCCGGCAAGCCGCTTCACGCCCACGCGTAACCGCACGCACGAAGCACCGGCCCACAGGCCGGCGCACCAACAGCTCGACCAGGACGAGAAGGAGTGGACCCGGACATGTCGGTCTCCGTCACGATGCCCGCGCTGGGCGAAAGCGTCACCGACGGCACCGTCACCCGCTGGCTCAAGCAGGTCGGCGACACCGTCGCCGCCGACGAGCCGCTGCTCGAGGTCTCGACCGACAAGGTCGACACCGAGATCCCCTCCCCCGCAGCAGGCATCCTCCTCGCAATCCGGGTGGGCGAGGACGAGACCATCGCCGTCGGCGCCGAGCTCGCCGTCATCGGCGAGGCCAGCGAGGCCGCCGGCGATCCCGCCCCGGCAGCGCCCCCTGCCGCCGATCCGGAGCCGGTCGCCGCAGCTGCACCCGCACCGGTTGAGGCATCCGTCCCGGCTCCCGCCGAGGCACCGGCCGCCCCGGCACCGGCAGCTCCTGCCGCCAGCGACGCAACCGTCGACATCACCCTGCCCGCCCTCGGCGAGAGCGTCACCGAGGGCACAGTCACCCGCTGGCTCAAGCAGGTCGGCGACACCGTCGCCGCCGACGAGCCCATCCTCGAGATCTCAACCGACAAGGTCGACACCGAGATCCCGTCCCCGGCCAGCGGCACCCTCGCATCCATCGACGTCGCCGAGGATTCCACGGTTGCCGTCGGCACCGTGCTCGGCCGGATCGCCACCGGGGCATCAGCGCCTGCCGCACCCGCGGCCGCACCCGCGCCAGTCCCCGCCTCAGCACCCGCACCGGCTCCCGCAACTGCTGCAGTTCCGGCACCCGCACCGGCAGCGCC
>CALPZT020000329.1 GCA_943328365.2 Bifidobacterium breve
ACTCGACACCACCTGGAACAACGAGGCGCTCAATGGCCTCGTCGACACCTACGGACCCCCTGGAGAAACGAATGAGTGACCTGCTTGACGCAATCCGCGAGGGCCGAGTTCGCGTCGGCGACGGCGCGATGGGGACGATGCTTCAGGATGCAGGCCTGGACGATGGCGGCGCCCCCGAGCTGTGGAATGTCGACCGCCCCGAGGTCATCGCCAGCATCTTCGAGCAGTACGTGGCCGCGGGCTCGCGGCTGCTCACCACGAACACCTTCGGCGGCAACCGGTCGCGCCTGGCAATGCACGGCCTCGAGGACCGCGTCGCAGAGTTGAACATCGCCGCAGCCCAACTTGCCCGCTCGGTTGCCGACCGCACGCCGGGCGTCTACGTCCTCGGCGATATCGGCCCGTCCGGCGATCTCATGGACCCGATGGGCGACCTCACCCCCGAGTCGGCCCAGGCACTCTTCGGCGAGCAGATCGCCGCGCTCGCCGAGGGCGGCGCCGACGCCATCCTCATCGAGACGATGAGCGATCTCTCCGAGGTCGAGGCAGCCGTGGTCGCTGCCCAGAATTTCGCACCCGGTCTGCCGATCATCACGACGATGAGCTTCGACACCAACCTGCGCACGATGATGGGCGTGACCCCGGCCAATGCAGTCGTCGCGCTCTCCGGCATGGGCGCCCATGTCGTCGGCGCGAACTGCGGGCGCGGCACCGACGAGATGCGCATCATCGCGACCGCCATGGCCGAGAACCGGCCTGAGGGCACCCTCCTCATCATGCAGTCGAATGCCGGCCTCCCGGTGCTCGTCGGCGGGGAGTTCGTCTACACCGGCACCCCCGACGACATGGCGGCATTCGCCGCCGAGATGCGCGAGCTCGGCATCGACGTCATCGGCGCCTGCTGCGGCTCGTCCCCCGCTCACATGGCTGCGATCAGCGGGGCGATCGCGGGCTAGGTCAGTCGCAGGTCGGACCCGGCCGTGGGGATAATCGCCGTCAGGACATAGCCGGTTGGCGTTGTTTCGCCGCTCCATTCAAGGGAGCAATCCTCGAGGAGGTCGGTGCCCAGCCCACTCTGCGTCTTCATTGCTGGCTCCGCCTGACCGTCGTTGCCCACGGTGAGGGTGACGAGGCCCTCGCTGCCCACGGCAAGAGTGAGATCTGCATGTGATGCGCCGCTGTGCCGCACAGCGTTGGAAATAGCCTCGGTGACGAGATCGATGACGACGGCGCAGGCGATGAGATCACCCTCGAGTGCGGCGTGGGCCGGCGCCGAAATGTCGGATGTCACGTTGCACACGCCCTCCCAAGTCCCGATGATGCGCTCAAGGGCGAGTCCGAGCGATGGCGCCGCCAATTCGTCGACATCGAGCACGTCGACGACCGAGCGAAGGTCCTTGCGGATGTCGGCAATGAGGTCACCCTCAGGCTCCCCTGCGCGCACCGCCGCTTCGAGCCTGAGCGCTGCCGAGGTGACAGCCGATTGCATCGGCCCGTGCAGGGCCCGCGCGAGTGCCTTCTGCTGCAGCCAGCGTGCCTGCCGCAGGCGAACGAGTTCGCGGCGGAGGTGCTCAGTCGACTCGGCCAGTTCGCGCTCCGACTTCTGCTGCTCGCGCAGGATCGCGGTGACGAGTGCCACGAGCAGGACGATGACCGCGGTGAAGAGCCCGCCGCCTAAGAAGAACAGCGCCGATTCTGAGGCTGAAGCCAGAAGGAGGCTTCCAGCGCCAGTGGAGAGGAAGCCGATGACGAGACTGGCGATGACGACGAGGGCAATGGCCGTACGTGGGCTTGATCGGGTCAGCACACGAGCCAGAATCATGTTCGCCACTGAGGACCACACAAGCACAGAGACGAACACCGCGATCGCGACGGGAATGCCCTTCGAGCCGGTGACTCCCGCGGCGGCCGTGAGAAGAAGGAGGCATATGAATCCGGCGGCAAGCATCGGACGCAACGGAGGTCGATCGACCATCTGCGCTGCGACTTGCTGCCACCGGATGCGGGCGTCATTGACGAAGGGCGGTGGAGCCTCGGGCGCTGGCACCGATTGCGCCAGTTCGTGGCTCATCGGCCGCACGACATCACTCGCCAGCCGCTGGAGCTCAGCGACGGACTCGGCCCCCTGAACGGCATCCAATGCGGTGAGCTCGCTCCGCAGTCGATCCTGAACCTGGGCGAGCAGGTCTTCATTGCGGCTCGTGACCTCGTCGAGGATGCGTGCCTGGGTTTCGGCGAGGTCATGCTGGACGATGATGAGGGCCGCGAGCGATCTCGTGTGCGCGCGCAGGGAGCTCACGACGAGCGCCACGACGATGAGCAGCACCATCTGGTTCAGCAGGGCGGCGGCGATCCGGTAGAGCCAGCGCGGCTCGTCAACGGCACCGATCGCGACGAGCAGCGCGGACAGGGCGGCGCCACGGACGATCGCCGCCACCGCGAAGCCACCGATGGCGAC
The DNA here is from genome assembly GCA_943328365.2 of Bifidobacterium breve. Classification (GTDB taxonomy): domain Bacteria; phylum Actinomycetota; class Actinomycetes; order S36-B12; family S36-B12; genus WLND01. The sequence goes on from CALPZT020000329.1 coordinate 2,459, forward strand.
CCATGGCCGCGGCCGTTCGGGGTTGCGAAGGAGCGTGCGTCGAAGCAGGAGGAGGACCGAGAACGACAGGAGCTGGGTGGCGATGACCACGAGGATGCGCACGGGGACGGACGCCGACACCGGGCCGGCGGTCGCGAGGTGGCCGGCGATCGCGGCGACAAGCGTGATCCAGAATGCTGGCCACGTGACTGCATCAGGGCCGCCGATGCGGTTGAATGCCTGACGCCGGGGGCTCATAGCCGCTCCGGGAGGCTTGATGCGGCGATGAAGATCCGGGCAGCCTCGACGCGTGGGTTGATGTTGCCGCGGGAGTCGAGGCCGAGCGCGCGGAACACCTGCATCACCCAGCGCTCGACCGACGACAGGCCCGAGTCGGTGCACTGGGCGATGAACTCGTTGGTGTAGCCCATCGCAATGAGCCGAAGGACCTCGAGCTGCCTCGGGGAAAGCACTGCAAGCGCGTGGACGGTGTCGAGATCATCGCGCACCTGCTCTGACTGATCCGACAGCACGGACTCGAGCTGCGCCAGCAGGTACTCGGTGTCGCGCACCTTGTCCTTGCGCAGGAATCCGCAGCCCTTGGGGACCTCGTCAATGCTCACTCCCGCAGTACGAGCATCCGGGTACTTGGTGAGGATGAGCAGCGCGATATCGGGACGCTGCTTGCTCAGCGCATGCGCGAGGTCCAGGCCACTGGGGCCGACGCCCAATGCGATGTCAATGAGTGCCACGTCTGGGTCGAATATCTTGACGGCCCGCCGTGCCTCGAGCACGTCGGCTGCGACGCGCACCTCGAACCCATGCACGACGAGTGCGTCGGCAAGCAGGCTTGCCGTGAATGGGTCGTCCTCGACCACGAGGAGCCGTCTTCCTAGGCCGGGCATGTCGTCAGGGTAGATGTCAGCCTCCATAGGCGCTCCTATCGGTGGCGGATTCCC
>CALPZT020000330.1 GCA_943328365.2 Bifidobacterium breve
AGAACCATCCGGCAATCGGCGATGTTCGCGGACGTGGCGCGATGCTCGCCATCGAGATCGTCAAGGTCGGCACGACGGAGCCCGATCCGGAGCGCACAGCTGCCCTCGCGAGGTTCTGCGTGGCCCAGGGCGTCATCGTCCTTACCACCGGCACCTACGGCAACGTCTTCAGGTTCCTGCCTCCGCTCACGATGCCGACGCACCTGCTCGAGGAGGCGCTCGGCATCATCGAGCAGGGGCTCGAGGCAACCGCCTAACCATTGTCGGAAATCGAGCCCTACTCCCCCGGGATCCTGTCGGCAAGGAGTGGCTGACGCGGATCCCACGTGGTCCCATCGCGCGCATCCTTGCGCCGGCGGGCAATTGCCGATAGCGCCTCGAGCACGACTCGGTTGCCGAGGAGCACGGTGATATCGGCGTGGTCGTACGGCGGGCTCACCTCCACGACATCCATCCCCACGACCGGCAGCTCGTAGCAGATGCGCCGCACGGCGTCGAGCAGCTCGCGGGCGCTGAGCCCGCCAGGCTCTGGGGTGCCGGTGCCCGGCGCATGGCCGGGATCGCAGACGTCGATGTCGACGCTGAGGAATACTCCATCGCAATCGTCCATGGCAATGGCGAAGGACTCGGTGAGCACCTCGTCGAGCCCGCGCGCAACGATCTCGGTCATCTCGTAGGAGCGCATGCGCTGCTCGGCCATCCACTCGAGAATTTCGGGCGGCGGCCAGTAGCCGCGCAGTCCGATCTGCAGGAAGCGATCACCGCGGGCTGCGCCGGACTCGATAAGACGCCGCATCGGCTGGCCATGGCCGATGAGCGAGCCGAACTCGATATTGCCCGTGTCGGCATGCGCATCGAAGTGAATGACCGAGACCCTGCCCCAGCCGCGAGCTCGGGCCACGCCGGTGACATCGGGCCAGGTGATGGTGTGGTCACCGCCAAGCACGAGCGGGATTGCGCCGCTCGCCGCGACCTTCTCGATGACAACTTCGAGGTCGCTGCAGGAGCGCGCGGCATCGCCACTGAACATCTCGACATCCCCTGCATCGACGACCCGGATGTCCTTGAGCCCGTCGACTCGCATCGCCAGCGACGGCCGCGAGCCGTCGTGAGCGAGGTAGCACGTCGAGCGCATCGCGCCGGGCCCAAGTCGTGCCCCGCTGCGATACGAGGTGCCGCCGTCGAAGGGCGCCCCCACGATCACCACATCGGCATCGGCAAATGATGATGGGTCGTCCAGGTCACACCGATCGACACCGAGGAAGGTGAGATCAGGACCGAACTGCGAGCCGTAACGAGTCATACCCGACTGTAACCGTTCAGGCTCTCGCTATGAATCAAAGCCGAGGCCAAGTCGGTCGAGGGTGCGAAGCCAGAGATTCCGGCGGCCGGCCTCACGGTCTGCCTTCGCCAGTGCCCGTGTCGTCCAGTTGATGCCGATGGATCGCACTGGCTCGGGCGGAAATGGGATCGGCCGACGGCGGACCATCTCCAGTGACGTCCGTTCGGTCGCCAACCCATCGAGCAGGTCGAGCATCACCGCTGCCCCGAAGCGCGAGGACCCGACGCCAAGGCCCGTGTAGCCCGCGACGTATGCCGTGCGCCCGCCATGGGCCGTGCCCCAGAACGGGCTGAAGCGCGAGCAGGTGTCGATCGCCCCACCCCAGCCGTGCGTGAATGAAAGCCCCTCGAGCACCGGGAAGGTCTGGAAGAAGTGCTCAGCCAAACGCGCAAAGGCCTCGTGATCAACGTCGTACTCAGGTCCAAAGCCGTTGCCCCGGTGGTAGATGGCGTCGTAGCCACCCCACAGGATCCGCCCATCGTCGGTCGGCCGGTAGTAGTGGAACTGATTGCCGGCATCGGAGAGGCCCTCCCGGCCGCTCCACCCGATGGCCGCCCACTGCTCAGCGGTGAGCGGCTCGGTCATGAGCACGTAGTCGTAGACAGGCACGACGTAGCGGCTCACCCGCCGCAGCAGTGATGGATAGGCGTTGGTCGCCAGGGCAACCCGAGTAGCGGTCACTCGTGCGATGCCCGTCGACGCCGACATCATGGCGCCGTCGCGGCTCAGGCCTGCGACGGGCGTCCCCTCGAACACGCGGACCCCGAGGGATCGGCACGCCTCGAGCAGGCCCCACGCAAGCCGCGCGGGATCGACAAGGGCGATGCCCGGTTCGGCGATCGCCCCGAGATAGCTCTCGGAGTTGATGAGTGCACGGGTAGCCGCGGCATCGAGGACCTCGACCGGCTCGCCAAGTGCACGTGCGAGTTCAGCCGTTCGGTGCAGGTCGAGCACCTGGTGATCCTCGACGGCAACGGTGATCTCGTCGGCTCGGCGAAAACCGCAGTCGATCCCGAATGCTCGAACCGTTTCCTCGATACCGGCGAGGTTCTCGTGACCAAGGCGCACGAGTTCCGCCATCTCACCTGGCCAACGATCGGCTCCGTTAGCCGTGCCGTGCGTGAGCGAGGGCGAGACGAAACCACCATTGCGTCCGCTCGCACCGTCCGCGATCCGGCCGGCCTCGACGAGGACGACGTCACGCTCAGGATTGCGCTGCTTGGCGAGGAGCGCGGTCCACAGGCCGCTGAATCCCCCGCCGATGACAAGCAGGTCGCACCGCGTGTCCGCGGTCAGGGCCGGGACCATGGCCGGTCGACATGGCTGGTCAAGCCAGAAGACGGCTGGGTGCATGCTGCGAAGGGAGTGCTTGGCGATGCTTCCGGGAGTACTGGAGAAAAGCATGACGGGCCTTTCGAGGTCGGCGGCTGCATGAAGCCGGAGCCGACACTCCGACGTCCCACCAATCCCTTCGAAATCCGATGCCAGACACACACGAACAGACACACACGAACTATTCGAGCGTACCCCTACGAGCGCCGGTACGCCTCGGCTTCTATCTCGACGAGCATTGCATCATTCACGAACTGCAGGCCGGCGAGCATCGTGGCGGCTGGACGAATCTCGCCGAACAGCTCGCCATGGGCGCGGCCGACCTCGTCCATGTCGGACGCATTGGCGAGGAACAATCGGGTGCGCACGACATCACTGAGGGTCATGCCAGCCTGAGCAAGAGCCTCGGCGATGATGCCGAAGGCGGTGAGGGTCTGGTTGTAGGCGTCGCCCTCATGCTGGAGAACGCCGCCGACCGTTGCTGTCGTTCCCGAGACATGAACGAAATCCCCGGTCACGGTGGCCCGCGAGTAGCCGATCACCGACTCCCATGGCCCGCCGCTGGATATCAGCCGGTCTGCTGGCATTCGTGCTCCTTCTTGGTTCGCCGCTCCCCGCGTGTGGGTTCGCGTGGATCAGTTCGCTTCGAGCGCCTTGCGGCGACGGTACTGGACGATCTGGCTCGTGAGCACGATGAGCAGTGCGATGACGAACAC
>CALPZT020000331.1 GCA_943328365.2 Bifidobacterium breve
GCGATCCTCGATGACGAAAGCCTCGAGGAGGATCTCCTCCTCGTCGTGCGGACGAGGCACGGGGTGGGCGAGCTTTCGGTGCACCGATCGGCCGACGGCTCGTTCATCCGCTCGGTCGACCTGCCCGGCGTCGGCACCCTCGCCGGCCCGGTCGAGCACCCGGCCGGCGGCCCGCTCGCCTGGTTCGTCTACACCGATCACACGACGGTGCCGCAGATCTATCAGTTCGATGCCCGCACGGGTGCGTTCGAGCACTTCGCGAGCCCCCCGGGCACCGTCGAGGTCCCGAAGGTCCACTCGCGCGTCGTCACGTATACGAGCAAGGACGGCACGGTAGTTCGGATGTTCGTCGTGTCGCCGGACGAAACCCCGGCCGCTCCCCGGCCGACGGTGCTCTACGGCTACGGCGGTTTCGGCATCCCGATGTCGCCCGGCTACTCCGCGGCGATCCTCGCGTGGGTAGCAGCCGGTGGCGTATGGGCGATCGCGAACCTGCGGGGCGGCGGCGAGGAGGGCGAGGAGTGGCACCGCGATGGCATGCTCGGCAAGAAGCAGAACGTGTTCGACGACTTCCACGCGGCCGCAGGGTTCCTCATCGATGAAGGCTGGACGACCCCGGCGCAGCTCGGCATCTATGGCGGCTCGAACGGCGGCCTGCTCGTCGGCGCGGCGATCACGCAGCGCCCCGACCTGTTCAATGCCGTCGTCTGCGTCGCACCGCTGCTCGACATGATCCGCTACACGACCTCAGAACTCGGCCCGACCTGGACGGTCGAGTACGGCGACCCGGAGGTGGCCGAGGAGTTCGGCTGGCTCATCGACTACTCGCCCTACCACCGGGTGGTCGATGGCACCGACTACCCCGCCACGATGATCGCGGTGTTCGACAACGACACCCGAACCGACCCGATGCACGGTCGCAAGATGTGCGCGGCGCTCCAGCACGCGACGAGCGGCACCCGTCCGATCCTCATTCGCGCCGAGGGCGATGTCGGCCACGGCGCCCGCTCGATGTCGAAGTCGGTCGAGGAGTCTGCTGACACCCTCGCCTTCTTCGCTCACTGGACGGGCCTGGGGCGGGCGTGACAGCCATGACGATGTTCGCGGGAGTCATTGCCGCCGCCAGCTCGAAGGACGTCGCCTGGTGGACGACCTTCTGGGAGTGGCTCATCGGCACGCCGCTGAGGGTCATCGCGACCATCGTCATCGCGTTCATCGTCCGGGTGGTCCTCGGGTGGATCGTCAAGCGAGTCGTCCTGCGCACCTCCGAGCGCGCGCGCCGCGAGCGGCTCGAGCAGACCCGCAAGGTGACGAGGACCGCCGAGCTCTCGGTCATCCTCCTCACCCAGCGCACGGAGCAGCGCGCCGCCGCCATCGGCTCACTGCTCAGCAGCGTCATCGCGATCACGGTCTGGGGCACCGCCATTGTCGTCATCCTCGAGGTGATGGGGGTCGACATTGCGCCGCTGCTCGCGAGTGCCGGCGTGATCGGGGTGATCCTCGGCTTCGGGGCCCAGACCCTCATCAAGGACTACCTGTCCGGAATCTTCATCATTCTCGAGGACCAGTTCGGGGTCGGCGACATCGTCGATGTCGGCCCGGTCGTCGGCACGGTGGAGGAGGTCTCGCTTCGCTTTACGCGGCTGCGCGACATGTCCGGCGTCGTCTGGTACGTCCGCAATGGAGAGATCCTGCGCGTGGCCAACCGGTCGCAGGGCTGGACCTTGGCGATCGTCGACATCCCCGTCGACTACGACTCCGACCTCGACCGTGTTCGCGATCTCATCGAGAAGGTCGCGATCGACATGGACGAGGACCCCACCTACGACGACATGCTCCTCGGCCAGCCGCAGTTCGCCGGGGTGGAGTCGATGAGCGGCAATGCCGTGGTCGTGCGGGTCACTGCCAAGGCCGTGCCCGAGATGCAGGTGCAGCTCGTGCGAACGATCCGCGAGCGCATCAAGCTCGCCTTCGACCGCGCAGGCATCATCGTCCCTGTCCTGCCACCCCAGCAGATGACACCGCCGATGGAGCCGAGGCGCCAGTGATTCGTCGATTCAGCGTGCGCCCGCCGGCCAGTGATGCCGGGCGTCCCACGTGCCGCCGGGAGCAACGGATCCACCCGGCGGGATTCCAAGGTCAGCTCGCGCCTCGTCGAGGGGAACGGCCAGCACCGACAGCCAATCCCAGCCGCGGTCGCTGAGGTCGACCGGCGTTTCAGCGCCGCGATCCACGGCTCTGGCGAAGGCTGCCGGATCGAGCGGGGCGTGATCGGGCGGAAACACGCCGACCTTGATGCCCTGGTGCCATTGCAGCATGATCACGGCCAGGTAGTCGGCTCCGCCTTCTGCAGCGTTCGCGGCTTCGAACCCGGCAAGGTAGACCTCGTCCTCCGCGCTCGCATCGTAGGCGGCGAGAATGTGGTGCACGTCGTGGCCGCCGAGCACCTCCAGCGGAAGGGTGCCGGGCGATCCCGGAAGGTCGTATCCGGTCTGCGCGTAGAAGCGGGCGAGCTCAGCGCCGACGGTGCCCTCACGTGCATCCCCGAGCAATCGTCGCAGCCGCTCGACGGATTCGGGGGGTGTCGGCACAGGCGGCAGACCGGAGGCGAGCCGCTCCCGGATGAGCTCCTCGCGGGCACCTGTTCTCCACACGAGGAACCGCCTGAAGAGATCAGCCTCCGCGCGGGCAGCATCCTCGTGGGCGGAGGCCTCGACATCCCTCATCGTCTCGTCATCAGCACCCAAGCGCCGGGCTATCCAGCGCGCGGATTCCAGCGACGAAGCATCAGGATCGTCGGCGGCGAGGGCAACAATGAGGGAGCAGTGACTGGCGTCGCGGCGGTCATTCGGCTCGGTCAGGCACCGAGCGATCTCCGTCATGGTTGCCTCGGCATCGGCGAAAGGCTCGTCGCGTCCGACGATCTCACTGAAGTCGGCCGCCTGCTGACCGAGGTGTCCGTGCTCGGACACCCGAGCCATCGCAACCACGAGCGCTGCCTGCGCCCCCTCGAACGGCCGGGTGCCTCGGCACGTCGCGACTGATCGCATGGCGAGGATCATGGCTCGTCGGGCATCGACGGATCCGCGAACGAGAACTGTCACCTCGGCATGCTAGCTCCTGCTCGGCTTCGGCATACTGGCCCGATGCCCCTCCCAAGAACGATCGAGGACTTCCGACGCGCCTTCCTCTCAATGGAGACCGAAGGACTCGAGGGCTACGTCGACGGCGGGTCCGGCCGGGGGATCACCGCAATCCGTAACGTCGAGGCGTGGGACGCGATCGAACTCCTGCCGCACGTGCTCGCCGCAAGCGGATCACCTGATACGACGACCTCACTGCTCGGCGCGGTGGAGAAGGTGCCGCTCCTCGTGGCGCCGAC
>CALPZT020000332.1 GCA_943328365.2 Bifidobacterium breve
GCGGCGTCCTGCTGGCACTCAACTTGACGGAGTGCTAACCGCTGCGTACATTTTGTTCTGGCACTCCCCACCGGGGACTGCTAACTGACGAAGCCCTCGGCTGTGCGATCGCAGGGGGCGCAGACTCACTCGAAAGGACGACACACGTGTCGGTCACCATCAAGCCACTCGAAGACCGCATCCTGGTTCAGACCCTCGAGGCCGAGCAGACCACTGCTTCTGGCCTCGTCATCCCGGACACCGCCAAGGAGAAGCCCCAGGAGGGCAAGGTTCTGGCCGTCGGCCCGGGCCGCTTCGACGAGGACGGCGAGAAGCGCATTCCCCTCGATATCAAGGTCGGTGACGTCGTCATCTACAGCAAGTACGGCGGCACCGAGGTGAAGTACAACGGCGAGGAGTACCTGCTCCTCTCCGCTCGCGACGTTCTCGCAGTGGTCGAGAAGTAGCACACCGTTCCAACTCGTTGACTGGCCCGTCGTGAGAGCCGCGCACCTCGGTGGGCGGCCACGACGGGCCATTCACGTAATGAACCCGGGCCACGCTCGAGCACGTGCGTCGACCGCCCACTGAACACTTCATGAACCTGTTATTACCAAGCCTGTTGGGAGATCGAACTGATGGCCAAGATCCTGGAATTCGACGAGGACGCCCGTCACAGCCTCGAGCGCGGAGTCAATGCGCTCGCCGATGCCGTGAAGGTGACCCTGGGCCCGAAGGGCCGCAACGTCGTCATCAACAAGAAGTGGGGCGCGCCGACCATCACGAATGATGGCGTGACGATCGCCCGCGAGATCGAGCTCGAGGACCCGTACGAGAACCTCGGCGCGCAACTCGCCAAGGAGGTCGCAACGAAGACGAACGACGTCGCAGGCGACGGCACCACGACCGCCACCGTGCTGGCCCAGGCCATGGTGCGCGAGGGCCTGAAGCAGGTGGCCGCCGGCGCATCGCCGATGGACATCAAGCGCGGCATCGACAAGGCCGTCACCGCGATGATCGATGAGCTGCACCGCGTCGCCCGACCGGTCGCCGGCAAGGAAGAGATCGCCCAGGTGGCGACCATCTCCTCGCAGGATTCCGAGATCGGCTCGCTCATTGCCGATGCGTTCGACAAGGTCGGCAAGGATGGCGTCATCTCCGTCGAGGAGTCGAGCACCACGGCGATGGAGCTCGAGTTCACCGAGGGCATGCAGTTCGACAAGGGCTACATCTCGCCGTACTTCGTCTCCGATCAGGAGCGCATGGAGGCTGTCCTCGAAGACGGCCGCGTCCTGCTCGTTCAGGGCAAGATCAGCTCCGTCCAGGAGCTGCTCCCGCTGCTCGAGAAGGTCGTCCAGGCGAGCAAGCCCCTCCTCATCATCGCCGAGGATGTCGATGGCGAGGCACTGTCGACGCTCGTCGTGAACCGCATCCGCGGCACGTTCGCCTCGGTCGCAGTGAAGGCCCCGGCCTTCGGTGATCGTCGCAAGGCAGTGCTCGAGGACATCGCGGTGCTCACCGGCGCGCAGGTCGTCGCCGCTGAGGTCGGCCTCAAGCTCGATCAGGTCGGCCTCGAGGTGCTCGGCTCCGCCCGACGCATCATCGTGACGAAGGACAACACGACCATCGTCGATGGCGGTGGCGATCACGCCGCCGTGGCCGACCGTGTTGCGCAGATCAAGAATGAGATCGAGCGCACCGACTCCGACTGGGACAAGGAGAAGCTCCAGGAGCGTCTCGCCAAGCTCAGCGGCGGCGTTGTCGTCATCAAGGTGGGCGCGCACACCGAGGTTGAGCTCAAGGAGAAGAAGCACCGCATCGAGGATGCCGTCTCGGCGACTCGCGCGGCAATCGAGGAGGGCATCGTTGCCGGTGGCGGCGCGGCACTCGTGCAGGCTGCGGCAGTGCTCACCTCCGATCTTGGTCTCACGGGCGATCAGGCGACGGGCGTCGGCATCGTGCGCCGTTCGGCTGTCGAGCCCCTTCGCTGGATCGCTGAGAATGCGGGCGAGCGCGGCTATGTCGTCGTCTCGAAGGTCGCCGAACTGCCGCTGGGCCACGGGCTGAACGCGGCCACCGGCGAGTACGTCGACATGATCGCGGCCGGCGTCATCGACCCGGTCAAGGTCACCCGCTCGGCACTTCAGAACGCGGCGTCGATCGCGGCGATGCTCCTCACCACCGAGGTGCTCGTCGTCGAGAAGAAGGAAGAGGAGCCGGCTGCCGGTGGCAACGGCCATGGGCACGGTCACTCGCACTAGCGATGTTCGAAGGCCGCGTCGGGAGCATCTCCTGACGCGGCCTTCGTCGTTTCACGAAGCTGGCGATGCGGGCTCATATCCTTGCCAGGGTCGACCGAGCGCACACATTTCAAGGTTTGCGACGATTCGAAACGCGGTGGGCAAGAAAACCGAGGGTGCTTCGGCGCGCCGCGCACGAATGCTGAGTCGAATTCCTAGCCTCAAGGCATGCCCAAGACGTCGTACCGAAGCCGCTACTACCGCAACTACCAGGCGCCGGAGAATATGGCGCCCGGCACACACATCCGCGTGAATGAAGAGCTCGCAGCGCTCGCACTCAATAAGCGAGCAGCTGAAATGGCAAGGGCGGAGCTCGCCGCGCGCGGCGAGGTGGAGTCGCGCAAGTGGTGGGCGCCCTGGAGAGCGTCAGGAACCACGCGGCGCGCCGTCGAATCGACGTGACGTTCCTTCCACTGAGGCCCGCCCTCGCGGCGGGCTGAATGAACGCCAATAACCTCGCACACCCTAGGTCGCGAGTTCGCGACACTTCTGGAGTGTGCTGAACGGTTGCTTGACGTCGTCGCGGTTCTGGTCGTCCCGGCACTATCCCGAATCCGTGCGAGGAATACCGTCTGTCCACCGCGTCTGCGGTCATGATCTCGGAGGATCGCTCGTGCGGATACGAATTGGAATCCTGGCTTCGCTCATGCTCGCGTCAACGCTGGGTGCGGCTGCGGCCGGTCCGGCCTCAGCCGCCACGCCTGCGGCCCCCTCGGAGCAGAAGGTATCGCTGCTCTATGCGCTGTCCGGCTCCAGTGCGACGATGACGCTGCTGCCCGGCTCAGGCGACCGATACGCGTTCACCCTCAGGGGCGCGGATGCGCAAACGGTGTGGTTCTCGGACCGGCCCGTGCGCCTGTCGGGGACGCTCCCCACGTCCGAGCTCGTCGAGACATGGCCCAGGTTCGGGTTCGTTGCGGATCCGCCGAACGTCGCGATCACGTTGCACGATCCTGCAGGCTCCGCGGAAACGATCGTCGCAGTCATGCGCAAGCCGACATTCCGGGCGGGAGTGCTGCGCGCCACGATGCAGGTCCTCACGAGCGAGCGGGCTGGCTCCCTGACAGGGAATCTCGCGGTGCACGGAGACCACCACGACGC
>CALPZT020000333.1 GCA_943328365.2 Bifidobacterium breve
ATCACGCACCTGCCCGAATCCATTGCGTACCGCGTCGGGAACAAGGCTGTCGAGACCCACGAGGACCCCGGAGTTGCGAATCTGGCTGGTGACGGAGGATTGCGGAAGAAACGCGACCGCTGTCGCGATGATCCACGTCACGATCGCGAGCGCCAGGATATTCAGCCCCGCCCCGGCGGCGCTATCGACAAGCCTCGCTGGGTTCCAGGTGATGCCGGTTCGCAGGGTCCGGCCCAGATAGGAGAGGAGCACCTGGCCGCCGGCAGCGCATACGAGGATGGCGCCCGCAAGGGTGAGGGATCGGGCTAACCCGGGTTCAACGCGCTCCTCGATGAGGCCGGGGAGGAGGAACGCTCCGGCGAGGGCGCCTCCGAGGAACCCGGTGAACGACAGGGCGCCCGCGACAAACCCCTGGCGCCACCCCGCCCATGCGAAGACGATGAGGGCCCCGATGAGCACCCAGTCGACGGGGTTCACATCACCTCGAGGTCGGGTTCGGGCTCGACGAGCGCGACAAATCGGCCCTCATCCCACGGGACCGCCCATCCGGTCGCGTTCAGAACTGCGGCGATGATGCCGGCGGTAAAGCCCCAGACGAGCATTCCCCGAACCTCGAACCCCATCCCCACATAGCCGGATGGATGACGGACCCGGCAGCGATTCGCCGGTTCGACGAACTCAGCGATCGGAACCCGCTGGACACTTGCCACCTCATCGGGCGCCGCGGCATGGACCTCACTCGGCTCTCGCCACCAGGCGAGCACCGGGGTCACGACGAAGTCGCTCACCGGGAGGTAGAGGTCGGGCAGCACGCCGAACGGCAGAACCCCGGAACGCACGAGGGCTGTCTCCTCATGAGCCTCCCGCAGGGCTGCATCGACGGCGTCGGCATCACCGGGATCGACCGCCCCACCGGGGAAGGCCGGCTGGCCGGCGTGGGCTCGCATGCGGGCGGCCCGTTCGATGAGGAGGAGGTCGGGTCCGTCCGGTCCCTCTCCGAAGAGAAGGAGCACGGCGGAGTGGCGTCCGGCGTCGGATGAGGGAAGGTACGCCGTGATGTCAGTGACGTCGATGGTGCGCGCCATCTCGACGACCGGCAGCAGCCATGCGGGCAGCTGATCGACCGCGGACTCAAGCACCGAGCCGGTACGAGACCACCTCACGTGCGCACCCCTTGCTTGACGAGTCTCGCAGCATCGGACGGGTCGGTCGGCCCCTCGCCATAGGACGGGCACGATGGGGCGAGGGAGCAGGCCCCGCATGCAGGCTTACGGGCATGGCAACGGCGACGGCCATGCCAGATGACGAGTTGCGAGACGCGGGTCCAGTCGGCAATCGGCAGGAGGGCCATGAGGTCCTGCTCAACCTTGACGGGGTCAGTCTGCATGGTCCAGCCCAGGCGCCGGGCGACCCGCAGCACATGGGTGTCGACGGCGATGCCCGGGACTGCGAATGCCTCGCCGAGCACGACGTTGGCGGTCTTCCGCCCGACTCCGGGCAAGGTCACGAGGTCGTCGAGCCGTGCTGGCACCTCGCCCCCGAATCGGTCGCATAGCTGCCGGCCGATCCCCTGGAGGGTTGCGGCCTTCTGCCGAAAGAAGCCGGTCGGCCGGATCTGTTCCTCCAACTCCGGCAGATTGGCCCCGGCCATCGCCTGCGCCGTCGGATAGTTCGCGAAGAGGCCGGGGGTGACCTTGTTCACCAGCAGATCGGTGCACTGGGCGCTCAGAACGGTGGCAACGAGAAGTTCCAGCGGGGTGGTGAAGTCAAGTTCGCAACGGACGTCGGGGTACTGCTCATTCAGGGCCCGGACGATAGCCGCGACCCGCTCGCGCATCGCTCCCGAATCGCCCACCGGGCAAGACTATTCTCCATTCATCAGATATCGGTCGCACGCATCTTGACGAAGTAGGACAGAATACGGACGTGGACGACGCTTTGATGCAGGCCCCGCTCTTCCTCGCGCTTGATCCCGAGGGTGCGGCAGCCCTGCGTGCGTCCCTGACCGAGCGAGCCGTCGCCAAGGGCGAGATCATCTTCCAGGAGGGCGAGCCTGGCGATCGGATGTACGTCATCCTCGAGGGCAAGGTCAAGCTCGGGCAATCGTCTAATGATGGGCGCGAGTCGCTGCTCGCAATCCTCGGCCCCGGTGAGATGTTCGGAGAGCTGAGCCTGTTCGACCCAGGGCAGCGCACCTCGACCGCGACCGCCTTGACTGACGCCGTCATCCTTGCGCTCAGCAATGAGCAGCTTCGGCCGTGGCTGGCCGGCCGCCCCGAGGTCGCTGCCGCACTCCTCCAGGCCCTGGCACGGCGCCTGCGACGCACAAACGAGGCAATGGCAGACCTTGTCTTCTCCGATGTCCCCGGGCGCGTCGCGAAGGCCCTCATGGACCTCGGCGAGAAGTTCGGCGAGATCACCTCCGAGGGCCTCATGGTGACCCACGACATGACCCAGGAGGAGCTCGCCCAGCTCGTCGGGGCATCGCGCGAGACAGTGAACAAGGCGCTCGCCGATTTCGCCCAGCGTGGCTGGATTCGACTCGAGTCTCGTCAGGTGATGATCCTCGACGTCGAGCGCCTCGGCCGACGGGCGCGATAAGCCCACCATCCGTGGTACGCATGCTGCATCCCGGGCGTAAAATTCGTTCGATGTCAACCCAGATCGCGGTTCGGCTGCCCGATGAGCTCGTCGCCAAGCTCGACAGCATCGTGCGTACCGGCCAGGAGCCGAGCCGAGCCTCGATCGTTGAGCAGGCTCTCCTTCGCGAACTCAAGCGCCGCGCGTGGGCGAAGGAGGTCGAGGTGCTCACCGCCCACGGCAGTACCTACGAGGATCTCGAGGGCCTCGATGACTACCTTGGCCGCATCCTCGATCCACTGGACTGAGCGGTTCCGCATGCGGCCCATTCATCTGGCCAACCTCGACAAATCGCGCCCGGTGCTCATCCTCACCCGCGAGGGGGTGCGCGGGTCGATGCTGCGCGTGACAGTCGCCGCGATTACCTCACGCGCAAAGGGCCTGCCGACCGAACTCGCAGTCGGTCCCCGCAATGGCCTCGCGCTCAACAGTGTCGTCTCCCTCGACAACGTCATGACCATTCGTGCCGCCGACCTCGGCCGGCACATCGGCTTCCTCCTCCCGTATCAAGAGGCCCCGCTTGCCGCGGCCCTGAGCCATGCATTCGACCTCCACCAGCATTAACTCCGTTTGTCCCATGAAGTCGGAGAACCTGCAGGAATGCCATCCCACTGCATTCCCAGCTCAGCACTGCGCTCTTGGTCGACCTTGACAAACGGGTACCGCTGTGGCGAATATCGCTAATGGTGTCCTTGAGGAGGTCTCATGCGCTCGATCCGCACCGTCGTGGTCATCG
>CALPZT020000334.1 GCA_943328365.2 Bifidobacterium breve
ACCGACTGGGCTGGCACCGGGCGAAAGCTTCGCGATCTCATGACCGCATGGAAGGACGCGCCGCGCTCCTCCAAGCAGGACGAGGACAAGCTCTGGAAGCGCTTCAAGACGGCACAAGATGTCTTTTACGCAGCGAAGGCGGCCGCCGAGACGTCGCAGGAAGACGCCCTCAAGGGAAATATTCCGGCGAAGGAAGCCCTGGTCGCCGAAGCAGAGGCGCTTCTCCCCATCACTGACACATCGGCAGCAAAGCGGGCACTTCGCAGCATTGCTGAGAGCTGGGAGAAGGCCGGTGATCTGCCTCGCGCTGATCGTGATCGGCTCGAGCGGCGGCTGAAGAAGGTCGAAGACGCCATTCGCGGGAGCGAGGCCGAAACATGGAAGCGATCAAATCCTGAGACCCGGGCTCGCGCGGAGTCGACGGCGAACGCGTTCACCGACGGCATCGCCAAACTCGAGGGCAAGCGGGCGAAGGCCGTCGACAAGGGCGATCTCGCAGAGGTCGAGCGCATCGAAGCTGCCATCGCGAGTACGCGAGCACTCCTTGGCGCGGCGGAGGCAGCCGCGGCCGAATTCCGGGGCTAGGCGGGCCCACGGCTTCATTGCTCGCTATGCCCGACTCGCTCTAGACACGATAGGCGTCGTATACGCCTTCGACGTTGCGCACGGCCTTGATGACCGATCCCATATGCTTCGGGTCGGCCATTTCGAAGGTGAATCGCGACAGGGCAATACGGTCGCGCGATGTCGTCACCGAGGCGCTCAGGATATTCACGTGCATATCCGACAGCGCCCGAGTCACATCACTGAGGAGCCTGGCCCGATCAAGGGCCTCCACCTGGATATTGACGAGGAACAGGCTCGTGGCGCTCGGCGCCCACTCGACCTCGACGATGCGGTCAGGTTCTGCCCGAAGCCCAGGAACGTTCACGCAGTCGGTGCGGTGAACGGAGACGCCTGAACCTCGTGTGACAAATCCGAGGATCTCATCGCCTGGCACCGGCGTGCAGCACTTCGACAGCTTGACCCACACGTCATCAGCGCCTTTGACGACCACGCCGACATCGCTCGACGTACGAGCACGCTGGCGCTGCAAGCTCGTCGGGATGAGACTCTCCGCGGCATCGTCGGCAGCCGCTTCTGCTCCTCCGGCGGCTTCAACGAGCCGTTGGATGACTGTCGCGGCTGACACCCGGCCCTCGCCGATTGATGCATAGAGCCCCGATACATCAGCCTGATGGAGATCGACGGCTATGGTCGTGAGCGCCTGGTTCGTCATCATTCGCTGCAGGGGAAGCCCCTGCTTGCGCATTGCACGGACGATCGAGTCCTTGCCGGCCTCGATCGCCTCATCTCGACGTTCACGGGAGAACCACGCCTTGATCTTGCTCTTCGCCCGAGCCGACGACACGAAGCCCAGCCAGTCGCGGCTCGGGCCAGCGCCCTCCGCCTTCGATGTGAAGATCTCGATGACGTCACCATTGGAGAGTGTCGACTCGAGCGGCACCAGCTTGCCGTTCACGCGTGCTCCGACACAGCGATGCCCAACTTCTGTGTGCACCGAGTAGGCAAAGTCAACCGGCGTGGCTCCCGTGGCCAGGGCCACGACGTCTCCCTTGGGCGTGAAGACGAATACCTCGGATGATCCGAGGTCATACCTCAGAGAATCCATGAACTCGTCGGGATCCTCGGTTTCGCGCTGCCACTCCATGAGTTGACGCAGCCATCCGAAGTCGTCCGGTCCGGTTCGGCCGCCCACATCCTGCTTGTAGCGCCAATGCGCGGCTACGCCGAATTCGGCCGCCCTATGCATCTCGTGCGTGCGGATCTGCATTTCGACCGGCTTGCCCTCCGGACCGATGACGGTTGTATGAAGGGATTGGTACATGTTGAATTTCGGCATCGCGATGAAGTCCTTGAACCGCCCGGGCACTGGGCTCCACCGGGCATGGATGACACCGAGCGCGCCGTAGCAGTCACGAACACTGTCGACAAGAATCCGCACTCCGACGAGATCGTAGATGTCGGCGAAATCCCGACCGCGGACGATCATCTTCTGGTAGACGGAGTAGTAATGCTTCGGCCGACCAGTGACGTTCGCCTTCACCTTGCTCTTGCGTAGATCCGCGTCGATCTCATCGAGCACCGAGGTGAGGTACTGATCGCGTGACGGTGCCCGCTGGCCAACGAGTCGCACGATTTCGTCGTACATCTTCGGATACAACGTGGCGAACGCCAGATCCTCAAGTTCCCACTTCACTGCGTTCATCCCAAGGCGGTGGGCAAGCGGCGCGTAGATCTCGAGGGTCTCGCGCGCCTTCACCTGCTGCTTCTCCTCGGACATCCACCGCAGCGTTCGCATGTTGTGAAGCCGGTCCGCCAGCTTGATGACGAGGACCCGAATATCTCGGGCCATCGCGACAACCATCTTACGCACTGTTTCGGCCGCAGAGGATTCGCCGTACTTGACACGATCAAGCTTCGTCACGCCGTCAACGAGTTGAGCGATCTCGTCGCCGAAATCCTCGCGAAGCGCATCGATCGAGTAGCCGGTGTCCTCGACCGTATCGTGCAAGAGCGCGGCCCCGAGGGTCGATGCACTCATGCCGAGGTCAGCGAGGATCGTCGCGACCGCGAGGGGGTGGGTGATGTACGCCTCGCCGCTGCGGCGTCGCTGGTCACGATGCAGGTAGGCCGCGGTCTCATAGGCCCGCTCGATGACCTTGGTGTCGCTCTTCGGGTGATATTGCCGAAGCGTCCGCAGGAGCGGCTCGAGCTCAGGATGCTGCCTGCGCGGCCCGGCAAATCTCGCGATTCGCGACCTCAGACCCCCGGCATCAGGCACGCCCGACTGCGGAGCCAGTGCGACGACCTGCTCCGCCGGCGGTACCACCTGGTTCGACACGGGCACTCCCTGCGTTTCGGTCCAGTCTACGCCGGTACCGGGGAGAGGACCGCCTGAACATTGATGCCCCGTGACTCAAGGAGAGCCCGCCCACCGAGGAACGGCAGGTCCATCACCACGAGAAGACCCCATACCTCAGCTCCGCATCTCGTGACGAGGTCGACGGCTGCACCAGCGGTACCGCCGGTTGCGAGGACATCGTCCATGATCACGACGCGATGGCCTGGGCCTACGGCATCCTGGTGAAGTTCAAGCGTTGCCGTCCCGTACTCAAGTTCGTACTCCCTCGCATGCACCGCCCCCGGGAGCTTCCCCGGCTTGCGCATGGTGATGAAGCCTGCACCCAGGTGATGGGCAAGTGCGGCTCCGTATGGGAAACCACGAGCTTCGATGCCCACGACCATGTCGACAACATCGCGACCCACCCGGCTCGCCAGCGCATGGACGACGAGGCGAAAGGCCTCCGC
>CALPZT020000335.1 GCA_943328365.2 Bifidobacterium breve
ACTTCCGGATCGCCAGCCGTCGCATCACCTCGTTGGCCTTCGATGTCATCATCCAGTGCCATGCATCGGATGCCGACCACTGGTCGGCAACCACCATGCGGTTCACATCCTCGTCTGGCTGGGGCTACACCGTCCTCGGGGGCGCCCGAACGACGGCAATTCCCGCAAGCGGCCTGCTCCGCATGCAGTTTCCGGTCGAGGAGACCTTCGAGTACCCGGCAGGCACGGTTCGGGCGACCTTCGACTTCCGCGGGCAGGCGGCCAAGGTCGCACTGTTCTACGAAGGCACGTACTCCGAGCCGGGGTTCTCAAATCGCTGTGTATCGCAATCGAACACCCCCAGTGTCATCCCGGTGCGAAAGCGCATCTGAGGCGAGACGTTACCGGCCGGGAGCGGGTGCGGCATCCTCCACCGGCGGCGGTGTCGGCTTCGGCTTCTTCGTCGACTGCGGTGTCGGGGTTGGGTCCGGCTTCTTCGTCGACTGCGGTGTCGGGGTTGGGTCCGGCTTGACGACGACTGCGGGTGCACTGTCGGGCTGGGCCGTCGGGGTCTTGTTGCTGCCGGGCTTGCCCTGCTCCTCTCCCGGCTTCGGCTTCTTCCCGCACTTGACCTCGGGCGCCGGACGGTAGTGCGTGGTGATCGTCTCGCGCTTGGCCTCCTTGCCATCGAGCATGAACACTCGATCGACGTCGATGGTGAAGCCGTCCATTCCGCTCTGCCCTAGGCAGGTATCCGACTTGTCGAAGATGGTGGTGAACGGCACGATGTCCTGCTTCGGGCCGAATTCCGCCTTGATCTCGTCGTAGACCTTCGTTCCCCAGAAGGTCACGGTCATCGACGTGTTCGTCATCGCGGTGGTGATGAACACCCCGTTCGGGGTGTCATTCTTGAACTTCATGTCGAACAGGCCCCAGGCGACCGTCGCCTCGAGGCCCGGCTGGTACCGCGAGATGTAGATCGAGTGTGCTTGGGTCGAGACACGCTCAAGGCCCGCGAAGAAGGCCCCGGTCCAGACGGTCGTCGTGGCAGCTGACACGCCACCTCCAAGGTCCTCGGCGAATACACCACCTGCGCCGACAACGAAGCCCACGGTGTAGCCGTTCTTCTCGGTTCGCTCCTTCATCGCGTCATTCATCGAGAACGTCTGACCCGGCAGGAGGAGGGTTCCGTTGACATTGCGCGCCGCCTGCCCGATGTTCTGCACGCGGTATGCGGCGTAGGGGAAGTTCTGCGTGAAGGTCGAGAGCTGCTCGGTGACTCCGAGCGCCCGCGCCTGCTCGGTCGTTACCGCTGGCTCGCGGACCGCCATCGTGACCGTCACCTTTCGATCTGGCGGCTCGTTACCGAGAACAGCGACAACCGCTGTCGCGAGTTCAGTGTCCGAGACGCCCTTGCCAACGACGGACGGCACGACGATCGGCTTACCCCGCACGATCTTGAACGAGGCATCGCGTCCGGGCACCTCCGCCCCGGCCAGCTTGCCGTCCAGTGCCCGCTGCAGCACGAGGCCGTCAACCTGCGGCGTCAACGTGTCATCGACAACCGTGAAGCTGAGCGCCCGGGCTATCGCCTTGGGCTTGAGTTTCGCGGAGGCATCCCCTGCGGTGACCGTGATCGGATTCGCCATCGCCGATCGGGCGAGGGCGGCCGACTCCTCGGCGGAGGCTTCGGACACCAGCGGGGGCACCTTCACCACCGTCGCCGTGATGGGCACCCGCTCAGCGAGAAGCGCGTCAACGAGCTGCGCCGAAGTCGCCTCAACGTCAAGGGCACGGCCGTTCTTGCCTGGCTTCAGCTTGGCCGTTCGGTTCTTGATGGTGATGGTCGGCTCGGTCGCCGGCCGGTCGATGGCGAGCGATATCCCGGAGATCTGGCCCGAGAGCGCTGGCTCATCAACGACAACGACCGGTTCGATCTCACTATTGCCAAGGAGGTCAGCGACCATGGCGATTGGATTGAAGGTCCGACCGGTCGCGCTGGCAACGGTGGCCTTCGCATCGAAGGCGAGGCCGGCGTCCTTGGGCTTCACGACGAATTCCTTGCCCACCGCCTCGAGCTTGATCGGCCGCCTTGACAGCTTGCCAAGGGTCGAATCGAGGGTCGCGACGGCATCGGCCGTGCTCATCCCGCCGATCGACACGCCGCTCACGACGGTGCCCTGCCTGACGCCGCCGCCGGAGAGCACGATGAGGGCAACGTAGACCAGTGCAAGCGCCGCGAAGGCACCCACGATGATGAGTTTCGTCCGATTTCCGGCAGCAGGCATCGTCATGAGGCGGCGATGCTCGGCCACGAGCGGGGCTCCTTCAGTGGTGGGGGTCTTCGGACGTCGTGCTCGTCGGTTCGGATGTCGTGATCTTGGCTTTGATGGTATGCGACGAACGCGCAAACACCGGGAACGTGGCCGCCGCGGCACCGAGGATGACGCCGCCGAGCAGGTACGTCATCTGCCTTCCGCCGCCAGATAGGGCGAGATCTCCCGACGGGGACTCTGCTGACATCACGACCGTGCTCGCGAGCCAGCCGACGAACACTGCCCAGCCGCCGGCTCTCGAAGCGATGAGCCAGGCAGCCCCCCGAATGACGAGGACGAGGGTCACGACCGCGAGGATCATGCCCCACGGAAGCACCACCTGCCCCCACGGCAACGGGAGGATCGATCGATCGGCCTGGACGAACGATCCGAGCAGCCCGATGACGAGGCCGAGGGCAATGAGCCCGGCGATGCGAACGAATACCAGCCTGCCAGGAGCGCGCCTGGTCACTCGCTGATGCCGGCGAAGAGATCGGACTCGAGCTGCCCTTCGGGAGCGCCCCGAACGCCCGAGGCGAGCCGGTAGTACTCGGTGCCGAATGCCTCGGCGCCGACATTGTCGGCGAGGGCGAAGAATGCGCCGTCGACGCTCACCTGCGTGCCGTGGGCGCGCAGCGCAGCCATCTTCGCTGGCAGGTGGTCAGCGCCGTCGATGGCGGTGGTGACGAGTGCATCGTCGCACGCGAACGGGATATCGTCCGGATCCATCGACGCGAACTCGCTCGATGCGTCATGCTCCTTCATCGCCTCGATCCCGGCGCGCATGACGCTCTTGGGGAAGGCGGTCCAGTAGACCTTGCTCACGCTCCAGGGCGCGCCGAGGTCGGGCCGGAAGGTCGCGGACGCCGCGAGGGCCAGTGCGTAGTGGGAGACCCGATGGACCTGGATGTGGTCAGGATGCCCATAGCCGCCGAAGTCGTCGTACGTGACGACCACCTGCGGGCGCACCTCGCGGATGATCTCGACGAGCGGGAGCGCGGCCTCGAGCAGATCGGCGCGCCAGAAGCACCCGGGCTTGTCGTTGCTCGGCGTGCCGACCATGCCGGAGTC
>CALPZT020000336.1 GCA_943328365.2 Bifidobacterium breve
ATGGACACCCTGATCTCGGTCGGGGTCCTCGCGGCATTCATGTGGTCCCTGTGGGCGCTTTTCCTCGGCGGGGCCGGGGATCCGGGCATGCACATGCCCTTCGAGTGGTCCGCGCCTGCAAGCGGCGAGCCGATGATCTATCTCGAGGTGGCGTCCGGCGTCACCACGCTGATCCTTCTCGGGCGGTATCTGGAGGCTCGCGCGAAGGCGCGATCCGGAGCGGCCCTTGAAGCCCTGCTCACGCTGGGTGCCAAGGATGTCGAGGTGATTCGCTCCGGGATACCGTCAAGGCTCCCCATCGGAAGCCTCGTCGTTGACGATGTGTTCGTCGTGAGGCCCGGGGAGAAGATAGCCACCGACGGTGTCATTGAGGAGGGATCCTCGGCCGTCGACACCTCGCTCCTCACCGGCGAGTCGGTGCCGGTCGAGGTCGGTCCGGGTGATCCCGTCTTCGGAGCCACCGTGAACGCGAGCGGGAGGCTACTCGTGCGCGCGACGCGTGTCGGGGCAGACACCGCCCTTGCTCGAATCGCCAGTCTCGTCGCCGCCGCGCAGTCGGGCAAGGCGCCGGTTCAGCGGATAGCCGATCGCATTGCCGCGGTATTCGTCCCTGTCGTCCTTGTGATCGCAGCCCTCACCCTGGCTGGCTGGCTGATCGTCGGCGCCGGCCCGTCGCAGGCGTTCACCGCGGCCGTCGCCGTCCTCATCATCGCCTGCCCGTGCGCCCTTGGGCTCGCGACCCCGACCGCCCTTCTCGTCGGCACCGGCCGGGGTGCCCAGCTCGGCATCCTGATCAAGGGCCCGTCCATCCTCGAGTCGACGCGACGGGTCGACACGATCGTCCTCGACAAGACCGGCACGGTGACGATGGGCCGGATGTCCCTTATCGACGTCGTCACATTGGACGGGACGACCGCGGCACAGGCGCTGCGCCTTGTTGGCGGCGTCGAGTCGGCATCCGAGCATCCGATCGCCCAGGCCATCGCGGCCAGCGCAGCGCGCGAGCACGGAACACTTGAGCCGGTCACCGAGTTCGCGAGCACGGCTGGCCTCGGCGCGCGAGGAACCGTCGATGAAATTCGGGTGATCGTCGGTCAGGTCGCGTATGCCGAGAGCGAGGGGCTCGTCATCCCAGATGCAATGCGAGCAGCCTACGACTCGGCGCAGGCTCGAGGCAGGACCGCTGTCCTGGCGGGCTGGGACGGCGAGGTCCGGGCCGTCCTGTCCGTCACCGATGAGCCGAAGCCTGAGAGCAGGTCCGCCATCGAGGCCCTGCGAGCACTCGGGCTCACGCCGTATCTCCTCACCGGCGATAACGAGCGCACTGCCCGTGCCGTGGCGGCCGAGATAGGCATCGATGCCCGCCACGTCATCGCGGGCGTGCTTCCGCATGACAAGGTCGATGTTGTGCGCAGCCTTCAGGCTGATGGCCACGTTGTCGCCATGGTCGGCGATGGCGTCAATGATGCTGCGGGCTTGGCGCAGGCCGATCTCGGCATGGCCATGGGCACCGGAGCGGATGCCGCAATCGAGGCGAGCGACATCACCCTCGTCCGGGGCGACCTCCGGTCCGTGGCCGATGCAATACGCCTCTCGCGGCGTACCCTCGCGGTCATCAAGGGGAACCTCTTTTGGGCCTTCGCGTACAACGTGGCCGCGATCCCGCTCGCGGCGGCCGGCCTGCTCAACCCGCTCATCGCCGGAGCAGCGATGGCATTCAGCTCGGTGTTCGTCGTCACGAATAGCCTGCGCCTGCGCCGATTCAGGCCCAAGGACTCGACCGTTACCCGGTGACGTAGCTCAGTTCTGGCAGAGCGGCGACAAGCGCCTTGGTCTTGGCGAGGGTCCAGCCCGGGGGATTGACCGTGAGCGCAATGGCCGGCCCGGCATCGGCTGCGTAGTTGTGGCCCACCTCCGGGGGCGCGCCGCCGCTGATGAGGTCCATGCCCACCTGGAGGTACGTGATGACCGGGTACCAGAGCATGTGCGGGTCGACGCCCGGCCCGAGCGGGGCATCGAGCCAGTCGAGCTTCTCGAGGAGCAGGTCTGGGCTCCAGTACACGACGGGGTCATTGGGGTGGGCCGAGAACGTGATTGCAGGCCCGGTCGGCGGCGTGGCTGCCTCGAGTTCGACATCGCTGATGAACACCCGAGCGATGCTTCCGTCGCCAATGACGGGCTGCCACATCGGGCCTGCCGACCTATCGGCCTGCCACTGCTTCCAGAGCCGTGATTGCGAGGGCGGGCCGATCCAGATGATTCGACCGATCTCGGACGTCACCTCCGCTGGTGAGGAGCCCTCGGGCCAGGCAGCCTGGCTGCCGAAGGCCCCGAGCGACTCGCCGAACAAGATGAGCTCCGGTCGATCGCCGGCAGGCTTTGCGCGCCAGGCGGCGAGAATCGCGTTCACGGTGCTGTCGTTCTGGGCCTGGGTCGTCACCGGGTCGACGACGAAGCCAATCCAGCTCGGCACCGCGGAGTACTGCACGGCCACGCTCGTGACGTCGCCTCCGGTGACGATCTCCATCGAGTTGATCGCATCAGGGTCGATCCAGCCGGTTCCGGTGGCGGCCATGATCGCGAGGTAGCTGCGGTCCCAGGCGCCGACACGGTCGAGCTCGGCAACGGCGAGGGCGCTGCGCTCGTCCGGGGTTTGGGCCTGCTCCATCCCGACATAGACGCGGACCGGCACTTGGGCCGGATCGCCAGTGACCGCCTCGATCGCAGCGGCGGTCATTGCGTTGGAGACGAAGTAGCGACCCTCCCTGCCCAGGGTTGCCCACGGCGCAAGACTGTCGGCTCCGCCGCTGTTCACCCCGACCCCGTCGCTCGACTGCCCGGACGCGCTGGCATTCTCGGCGTCGTACGACGAGATGAGCAGGCCGAGGCCGATCTGGATGAGGGCGTACGCGCCCACGATGAGGATGCCGGCAACAGCGACTCGAACGGCGGCGATCGAGCGATGCACATGACTGGGCTGGCGACTGGAGATCCACGAATGGAGCGGTCCGCGACGGATGAGGAGGGCGGCGGCCCTGTTCGTTGCGAGTCGGATCGACCGGCCGGCGATGAGGAGCACCGTCGCGATGATTGCGGTGACAACCACCACCGTGACCGTGCTGGGGAGTGCTGAAGGCATGTCGAGGGCGTTTTGCTGCTCGGCCTGCCAGCCGACTGACACGGGGGTGAAGATCAGGGCGGGAACCCACGCGACCACGGCAATCGCGACCTGGATGCCAACCCTCGGGTGATGACGCCGGATCCACGGGAGCTTGTTCACGGCCCAGCTGGCGGTTGCTCCTGCGGCGTAGCCGGACAGTGTTCCGAGCACGGTGAGCAGGAGGAGGAAGGTGAGTGGGTGC
>CALPZT020000337.1 GCA_943328365.2 Bifidobacterium breve
CACGTGACGTCGGCGGCTTCCAGTCGCACGGGTATCGGTGCTGCGCGGTGCCCGGCTGCCACGTCCATCGTCATGCATTGACGCTAGCGGCTGATCTCCTCTCTGGATCCCGAAAACCCGAGAAGCCGCGGCGTCGATGACGTCGCGGCCCCTCGAGGGTGAAACCAGACCTACATCCCGGCGGCCTTCTGGACCGCGCGCTTGGTGAGCACGCGGGTGAGATGGCTGCGGTAGGCGGCATCGGCGTGGATATCGGTCGTGGGCGCAGTGCCCTCGGCCGCAGACTCCGACGCTGCTGCAATCGCCGCAGCATCAGCCGCGCCGATAAGCGCCGCCTCGGTCGAACGGGCTCGGACCGGTGTCGGTCCCACATTCGTCAGGCCGATGCGCGCCTCGGCGATGCGCCCGCCCTCCATCCGCACCGCAGCGGCAACGCCGACGATCGACCATGCCTGCGCCGTCCGATTGAACTTCTCATAGTGAGAGCCCCAGCCCTCGCGCTTCGGGAAGCTCACGCTCACGAGAACCTCGTCGTCGCCGACCGCCGTCGTGAAGTAATCGGTGAAGAAGTCGGACGCGCCCACCCTGCGCCGACCCCCGGGGCCTGCGATGGTGAACGAGGCATCGAGTGCGAGTGCCACCGCAGGCAGATCGCCCGCGGGGTCGGCATGGGCGAGCGAACCGCCTGTCGTGCCACGGTGGCGGATCTGCGGGTCAGCGACCGTCGCAGTCGCCTGGGCGAGGAGCGTCACGTAGCGCTTCACGAGATCGTTGTTCATGACCGCGTGATGAGTGGTGCCCGCGCCGATGACGATGGCATCGCCCTCCTCTCGGATGCCGATCATCTCGTCGATACGCGAGCAGTCGACGATGAGCGAAGGCGCCCCGAGCCGCAGGCGCAGGACCGGCATGAGCGACTGCCCACCGGCCATCACCTTCGCCTCGTCGCCGCCCGACACGAGAGCCGCAACTGCCTCATCGACCGAACTCGGTCGCACGTAGTCGAATGCAACGGGAATCATGCTGCGCCTCCTGCCTTCGCTGCCTGAATGGCTCGCCACACGGTCATGGGAGCCGCCGGCATGTTGATGTCGTTCACGCCCAGCGGCCGCAGGGCATCGACGATGCCGTTCACGATCGCTGGAGTGGATGCGATGGCGCCGGCCTCGCCGACGCCCTTCGTTCCGAGCGGGTGCGTGGTCGACGGGGTGACCGTGGTGTCGGTGATGAACGACGGGAGGTCCATCGCGCTCGGGAGCAGGTAGTCGGCGAGGCTGGCGGTCTGCAGGTTGCCGTCCTCGTCGTACTGGGCGCCTTCGAACATGGCCTGCGCGATCCCCTGCGCCAGGCCGCCGTGCACCTGACCCTCGACAATCATCGGGTTCACCTGGACTCCGACATCGTCGACGCACACGTACTTGCGCAGCGTCACCTTGCCGGTCTCGGTATCGACCTCCATCGCCGCGAGATGCGTGCCATGCGGGTAGGAGAAGTCCTCCGGGTCGACGGTCGCCTCGGCCGAGAGTGTCGGCTCCACGCCCGGGGGCAGGTTATGGGCCGTGAAGGCCTCGAAGGCAACGGCACCGAGGGGCTGCACCTTCTCCGGATCGCCCTTGACCCGGAAGACGCCTTCGACGAACTCGATGTCGTCGGGGCTGCACTCGAGCTGGTGCGCCGCGATGACCTTCGCCTTCTCGACAAGTCGATCGGACGCCCGCTTGATTGCCTGACCTCCCACCGCGAGGGATCGCGACCCGTAGGTGTCCATGCCGTACGGCGCGCGACCGGTGTCGCTGTGGATCACCTCGATGTCCTCGACCGGAACCCCGAGCACGCTGCTCGCGATCTGGCTCCACGCCGTCTCATGGCCCTGGCCGTGCGGCGAGGTGCCGGTGACGACCTCGACCTTGCCTGTCGGCAGCAGCCGCACGGTGCAGTGCTCCCAGCCGCCGGCGACGTACTTCAGCGCGCCGAGGGTCCGTGACGGAGCGAGCCCACACATCTCGGTGAAGGTCGAGATGCCGATGCCGAGCTGCACCGGGTCGCCCGATGCGCGCCGCAGCGCCTGCTCTGCGCGCAAGCCGTCGTAGTCGAACAGCTCCATCGCACGAGCGGTGGCCGCCTCGTAGTTGCCGGTGTCGTAGGTGAGCCCGGCGACCGTCGTGAACGGGAACTCCTCGTGGGTGATCCAGTTCTTCTTGCGCAGCTCCATCGGCTCCATGCCGAGTTCGGCGGCAAGCTCGTCGACGATGCGCTCGATCGCGTAGGTCGCCTCCGGCCGTCCGGCGCCACGGTAGGCATCGGTCGGGGTCGTGTTCGTGAAGACACCGGTGCACTTGAAGTCGTATGCATCCATCTTGTAGATGGCCGGGTACATGAACATGCCGAGGAGCGGGACGCCCGGGGTGATGATCTGCAGGTAGGCGCCCATGTTCGCGAGCAGGGTCACCTTGAGTCCGAGCATCTTGCCATCTGAGGTTGACGCGATCTCGATGTCCTGGATCTGGTCGCGGCCGTGGTGGGTCGCCACCATGTCTTCGCTCCGCGTCTCTGTCCACTTCACCGGCCTGCCAAGCTTGCGCGCCAGCTGGGTCACGATGATCTCCTCGCGGTAGCACTGAAGCTTGCCGCCGAAGCCGCCGCCGACATCAGGAGCGACCACGCGCAGGTTGTTCTCCGGAATGCCCGTCACCAAGGCGAGGAGCACTCGAAGGACGTGCGGGATCTGCGTCGATGTCCAGATGGTGATCTCGTCGCTCATGCCCATCGGTGCCGCAACGACCGCCCGTGGCTCCATGAATGCCGGGATGAGCCGCTGGTTGATGAACCGGCGCTTGACGATGACGTCGGCCTTCGCCGCCACCTCGTCGTAGCCACCACCGAGGTTGTAGACGTAGCAGGTGTTCGTGCCCTTGTCATCGTGGACGATCGTGCTGCCATCGGCGATCGCGGACTCCATGTTCACGACTGCCGGCAGTGGCTCGTAGTCGACGACGATGGCCTCGAGCGCGTCGGCGGCATGCACGGCATCGGTGGCGAGCACCACCGCGACGCAGTCACCGACGTGACGCACCTTGTCGACGGCAAGCGCCGGGAACCCGGGCATGACGATGTCATCGGTGACGGGCCAGACGCACGGGACCGAGCCGTTGAGATCGCCGAGCTCGGCGGCGCCATAGGCGGCCACGACATTCGGCATCTTCAGGGCGCCAGAGACATCGAGCTTCGTGATACGGGCATGGGCCATCGGGCTGCGCAGGATCGCCATGTGCAGGGTGCCGGGGAGCTGGATGTTGTCGGTCCAGTTGGTCTGGCCATGGAGGAGCCGTGCATCCTCCTTGCGGCGAATCGGCCGGCCGAG
>CALPZT020000338.1 GCA_943328365.2 Bifidobacterium breve
GTGGGAACGCAAGCGCCCCAGATCTTCACACGGGCCCGACCTCTGTCGTCGCGCCAGATCTTGACGGTCGAGTATCCGTCGGTGTCGGAATTAACCCAGGTACCGACGAAGTCGCGCATGTAGGTGACTGACGTGCCGGAGTCGGCCGATGCCGGAACGGCGGTGAGCAGGAGCGAGGCAGCGGCTACTCCCGCCAAGGTGACCAGTCGCGCGCGAACCTTCATGAAGCCCTCCAAGCTGAGACGAGTTGCAAAAAGTTACACCAGTCCACCACGACGTGCAGCGTCGAGAGTAGGGAGAGCCTGGGCCGTCTGATCCGCTGCGGGCGTCTTTGCACCGCAGGACCAGAATGTGAGCATGGCCGCGAATCTGAGCATCGTGACGGCGAACGTCAATGGAATTCGAGCAGCCGAGCGCCGAGGTGGCCTTGCATGGCTCGGCGCGGCAAACGCTGACGTCATCTGCCTGCAGGAGGTGAGGGCGACCCACGAGCAGTTGCACGAGGTTCTGCGCGAGTCGCCGCTCGCTGACTACTTCGTTGCGCACGTGCCTGCGCCCGAACTCGGTCGCGCCGGGGTCGCGATCCTGTCGCGCACGAAGCCGATCGTCACGCGCGAGGGGATCAAGCAGGCCGATCTCGGTGGGCTCGGCCGCTGGGTCGAGGCCGACATCGAGACAGCGTTCGGGCTCGTGACGGTTGCCTCCGTCTACGTGCACTCAGGGGAGGCCGAGACCCAAAAGCAGATCGACAAGATGGCCTTCCTCGTGGCGATGGAGAAGCGACTGAAGTCGCTGAAGACCTCGGCGGCCAAGTCCGACTCGAGTGTCGTCGTGTGCGGCGATTTCAATGTGGCCCGGGCCGAGATCGACATCAAGAACTGGAAGGGCAATCGCGACAAGGCGGGCTTCCTGCCAGAGGAGCGTGCCTTTCTCAACCGCTGGTGCGAGACCGACTGGGTCGACCTCGGCAGAGAGCTCGGCGGCGAAGGCCCAGGCCCCTACACCTGGTGGTCATGGCGAGGCAAGGGGTTCGACACCGATGGCGGCTGGCGCATCGACTACGTGATGGCCTCGCCGGGTCTCGCGGCGCAGGCGCAGGAGGCGATCGTTGGCAAGGCGCCGACCTACGCAGAGCGCTGGAGCGATCACGCACCGCTCACCGTGACGTTCACGAAGTAGCGAGTATTGGCTGCGCTCAGCTGTCGGCTTCGGGAAAAGCCTCAAGCCGGACGATGCTGTCGGCCATTGCCTCGGCCTCAGCAGGATCGTGCGTGACGTAGACGGTCGCGCACCCGCGCTGCCGGAGCATCGCCGACACCTCCTCGACGAGCCGGCTGCGAAGCTCGGTGTCGAGCGCGCTGAATGGCTCGTCGAGCAGCATCACTGCGGGCTCGGGAGCAAGGGCTCGCGCGAGGGCCACCCGCTGGGCCTGGCCGCCGCTCAGCTCATGGACAGACCTGCGCTCAAGTCCGGCAAGGCCCACCCAGTCGAGGAGCTCGGCACTGCGCTCGCGCGCCTGAGCCCTCGGCACCCGATGCCGGCGCAGGCCGTAGGCGATGTTGTCGATGACGCTCAGGTGGGTGAAGAGCAGGGGCTCCTGGAAGACGAAGCCGATGCCGCGCTCGTGGATCGCGGTGTCCGTGACGTCGCGGCCATCGATGAGGATGCGCCCGGCGAGCGGCGGCGTGACTCCGGCGAGGGTCTTGAGCAGCGTGGACTTGCCCTGCCCGCTGACCCCGAGGATGCCGAGGATGCCGCCCTTCGGCACCTCAAGGTTGAGGTCGGGCAGGAGCGGGGTCGTGTAGCCAATGAGCAGAGACCTCGTCTGAAGGCGCGGTGGAGCCGACACGGGATTGTCGCTTGGAGTCATGCAAGCCCAGCCTCGCTCGTGCGGCCTGATGATTGCTGCCAGCCGCGTCCGGCTCTATCGATGAAAAGAACGAGCGCAAGCGTGAGGATGACGAGGACCACGGCGAGGCTCGCTGCAACCCCGTACGACTGCGGCCCTGGCCGGCCGAGCAGGCGAACGATCTGGATCGGCACCGTCGGGTCTCCGGCGCGCGCGAGGAACGAGGCGGCGCCGAACTCGCCGAGCGAGACTGCTGCGGCGAGGCCACCCGCTGCGAGCATCACGACTCGAAGGATAGGCCCGTAGGCGGTGGCGAAGGCCCGGGTCGGGTGAGCGCCCAGCGAGGCGGCGACGATCTGTGTGCGCGGGTCTGCGGCACGCAGGGCAGGGGCGACGACGGCGACAACGAGGGGCACGGCGACGAGGCTGTGTGCGAGCGGGACGAGGAGCCCGGTCGCGCGCAGGTCGAATGGCGGCCGGCCGAATGCGAGGAGCGTGCCGAGCCCCAGGGTCGCCGCCGAGACGCCGAGCGGCACGATGGCGGCGAGCGCGGTGATTCGTCCGACCCGATGGGTGATGAGCGAGATCGCGGCCATCGCGCCGATCAGGCTGGCAATCGTGCCGGCAATGGCCGCGAATGCGAGCGAGGTCGCGAGCGCAGAGAGCGGCGACCCGATGCGCGTGGTGCCTGCATCGATCGAGCCGAGTGATCGCCACCAGTCAAGGGTCAGGGCGCCATTGCTGGTGACTGACGCGAGCACGAGGGCCAGCACCGGTGCGAGGACGAGCGCACAGGCAATGCCCGCGACCGCGAGGACCGAGACCCGGCCCAGTGCGTTGCGCGGCAACGGCCGAAGGGTCGGAGGCAGGGGGCGCTCGGTGGGTGCGCGGCGGGTCACGATGGCGCCGATCGCGAGAACAGTGCAGACGAGGAGCAGTTGGATGACTGCGGTCGCGATGGCACCGGGGAAGTCGAGGAGAACGGACGTCTGGCGCAGCACCTGCGACTCGAGGGTGCGGGTCGTGCTGTCGCCGAGGACGAGGACGATGCCGAGTGACGTGAACGAGAAGATGAAGACCACCCCGGCGCTCGAAGCGATCGAGGCTCGAAGCATCGGGATCGTGACGGTGACGAATGCCCTGAGCCGAGTGGCGCCCAGCGTGCAGGCAACCGTCTCGTAGCGGTCGTCATGCTGCGACCATCTCGCACCAACGATGCGGACGACGACCGCGAGGTTGATGTAGGCATGGGCCACGATCACCACGGCAAGGCCCTGCGGGGCGCTCGGCCCGAAGAGGCTCCGGAACGCGAGGGCCACGACGACGGTCGGGAGCACGAACGGCACGGTGACAAGTGCCTGGGCGAGTGCTCGGCCACGAAAGCGGTACCTCGAGACGACGGACGCGATCGGCAGCCCGATGGCGAGGGCGAGCACCGTGCTGAGTCCGGCCTGCACCGAGGCGAGGGCCGCTATCCGCCAGGTCGGTCCATCGAGCAGCCGGGCGA
>CALPZT020000339.1 GCA_943328365.2 Bifidobacterium breve
CCAGAGCGGGGTTCGCTCGAGCGGGGTTCGGACCGATGTGTGATCGAAGCGGACGGCAGCATCGAACTGCCGCCCGAGGTCGGCGCGGAACCAGTGGCTTGTCCGCTCGATCTCCGGCCGGTGGACCACCCCGATCGCGCACTCGATGAGGTTCAGCTCCTATCCAGTCTGCGCCGAGCCGTCGGTACACGGTCAACGGGCACAAGGTCCCTTGTCGGTCGCGAATGGGCAACGCACGCTGGATGACGACGCACGCTGGAACCGCCCGTGCGCGCCTCGAGCTGGGGGTGGATCCCGTGTTCCATGACCGACGTGATGCAGGCAGGCAGCTCGGGAGGGCCCTGCGTGATTACGAGCGGGCCAACCCGCTCGTCCTCGGCCTTCCTCGCGGTGGCGTGCCCGTGGCCGACGAGGTTGCGATCGCCCTGCATGCGCCCCTTGACGTCGTCATCGTCCGCAAGCTCGGCTCCCCGATGAACCCGGAGTGCGGGTTCGGGGCGGTTGGCGAGGGCGGTGCGCTCGTCACCGACGAAGGTGCCCGTCGGGAGGTCGGCGTGGGCGACGAGGAGTACCGCAGGATTATCGGACGAGAGCGGGCCGAGATCGAGCGGCGAATCGCGCTCTACCGCGAGAACCGCCCGATGCTCGACGTGACAGGACGCACGGTCATCGTTGTCGATGACGGGCTGGCCACCGGCTCGACGGCGTCGGCAGCGATCTCCGTGCTGCGGCACCTCGGCGCAGGACGGATCGTGCTCGCGGTACCGACCGGCTCCGCTCAGGCCGTCGAGCTCCTCCGGTCCAGGGCTGACGAGGTGCTGTGCTTGCAGACGCCGGAGTGGTTCCGCGCGGTGGGCGCGCAATACGAGGATTTCGCGCAGACGACCGATCACGAGGTCATCGAGATCCTGCGCCAGCGCCTTCGTGGGGCGGGGCCTCGCGAAGGCACGGGGGCTGCGTCGGGCAATGGCTCGAGCGCCGACGTCTTGGGCGTCAATGCCTTGGGCGTCAATGCCTTGGGCGTCAATGCCTCGGGCGTCAATGCCTCGGGCGTCGATCGCGACATTGCCATCGAGATCCGGCCGGGCATCGCTCTGCCGGGCCGGATCACCGTGCCGCCGAATGCGATCGGTGTCGTCGCCTTTGCCCATGGCAGCAGGAGCAGCCGTCTCAGCCCGCGGAATGCCTCCGTCGCCCGCACCCTGCAGCATGCGGGCCTGGGAACCCTTCTCTTCGACCTCCTCACCGATGACGAGGCCGAGATCCTCGCCAATGTGTTCGACATCGAACTCCTCGCCCAGCGCCTGGCCCTCGCCACCGCGTGGCTGCGAGCCCAGCCAACGACGGGTGGACTGCCGATCGGCTACTTCGGCGCGAGCACCGGCGCAGCTGCGGCGCTCGTCGCCGCGTCCGATGATCCCGAGATCGCGGCGGTCGTCTCCCGAGGGGGTCGTCCGGATCTCGCGGGGGCAGCGCTCCCGAAGGTCACGGCCCCGACCCTCCTCATCGTCGGCGGACTCGATCTCGGGGTCATCGTGCTCAACCGGACGGCTCGGTCGCAGATGACCTGCCCCACCCGACTCGACATCGTTCCCGGAGCCACGCACCTCTTCGACGAGCCTGGAACCCTCGCTGCAGCCGCCGGTCTGGCGCGCGATTGGTTCACCGCCCACCTGTCTCGTCCCCGGGCTGCTCCAGGGATCCGAGGCAGCCACATGTGAGAAGGTTCGAGGACGTCATCGCCGTCCAAGGAGCCCTTCATGCGCCGCATCCGTCTCGCAACGTCCATGCTCGTTGCCGCAGTCCTGACCTCGACCGCATTCGCCGGTACGGCAAGCGCGGCCTCTTCGTTGACGACGCTCACCTTCTCATCGACAGTGACGAGTGTCGACACGAATCTCCAGACCCTTCCTGGCGGACACACCTACGGCTGGAACCACCTGACAGGCACCACGAAGTGGGGCAACCAGTCAGCGACGATCGACTTCCTCGGCGATGTCAACTACGTCAATGGCTCGGGAGCCTTCGGCGGCTACATCACCGTAACCCGTGCCGATGGCACGAAGATCGCCTTCACCTCGAGGGGCAATGCCCTCGCCGAGGACGAGGCCACCGAAGGTATCTCGGCCCGATTCACCGGAGCCCTTGAGGTCATCGGCGGGACGAATGCCTACGCTCGCGCGACCGGCATCGGCACGATGACCGGCACTCGTGCTGCCGCGATCGGGAGCCCGGTGAAGCTCGTCTTCAGGCTGCACGTACGGAGGTAGCCCGGGGAATTCCCGCGGCGCATCCGGTCGACGTGCGCTTCACATCATCGGTGCTACGTTCACATCCTGCGGGTAGGCCTAGGCCTACCCGCGCGGCAAGGCTTGGCCGCTGCACGCTGGCGATTTCTATTGAACTTCGACAATCGCCTGAGAACAGCGACCTAGGGGAACCCATGAGTGAGATGGCACCTGCCTCCCTCAGCGGATTCCTGCGATTCCTCAGTGCCTCGCCAGACCCCAGCGCCGTCGCGGAGGCAATCGTTCACGGCCCGCTCACCTCCCTCGATGCGCGCGCGACCAACATCTTCGCCGCCCAGGGCAGCGACCTCGTCCTCGAGGGCAGCTACGGGTTCACGCCGGAGTTCCTCGAGCGCTTCCACACCTTCTCGATTTCGAGCCCCTTCGACATGTGCTGGGCGTATCGCGATGGCGAGACCATCGAACGCGCGTCCCAAGGTGCCGATGCCTGGATCGGCGACTACGACCGCGACCTGATCACAAGCTCGCTGACCTCAGCCGATGGCGATGCCCTGAAGTCGACCTCCGTCCCTATCATGTCGAAGGGCCGCTCCATCGGGGTCTGGAACCTCGTCACCCACGCCGATGTGCCGATCGACCGGAGTGCACACCTGCATCTCGATGCAATCTCCTCGGCGATCGGCATGTGGCTGGCACTCCGCGATAACGATCGGCGGTTCGCATCAACGGTTCGCCGCGAGCGGCTCAGCCCGCATGCCCGCATTACCGACCGCCAGCTCGAGGTGCTGCGACTGCTCGGCGAAGGCCGCACCAACCTCCAGATCAGTGTGCGGCTCGGCTTCTCCGACTCCACCGTGAAGAAGGAGGTACAGCAGCTCATGGTGTACCTCAACGTGCATGACCGCGAGGCCGCGGTGGCGCGGGCACGTGAGCTCGGGCTGCTCGATCCCGCCACGCCCCCCCCCGCCAACTTCGCGTAGTCGACACGCCTCTCCTGCATCAGCCTGAGGATCGGGCCAAGGGATATCCCTAAAGACAGGCTCAGGGATTCGATGGTGTTCACCTTGGCCCCGTACGTTCAAAAAGAATGGAACGCGTAC
>CALPZT020000340.1 GCA_943328365.2 Bifidobacterium breve
ATCGCTGAAGGGGACGAACTCCTTCTCGAGGATCTCCTTCTTCTTCTTGCCCATGGCACGTCGCAGCAGGTCAGCGTTGCCGAGCGAGTACCCGGCCAGCTTCTGGGCTATTGCCATGACCTGCTCCTGGTACACGATGAGGCCGTAGGTGTCGCCGAGGATCTCGGCGAGAGGCTCTTCGAGCTCCGGGTGGATCGGCACGACCGGCTTGCGGCCGTTCTTTCGATCGGCGTAGTCGTTGTGGGCGTTCGCCCCCATCGGCCCCGGACGGTAGAGGGCAAGCACAGCCGAGATGTCCTCGAAGTTATCGGGCTGCATCGACCGCAGGAGCGCACGCATCGGCCCGCCGTCGAGCTGGAACACCCCGAGCGTGTCGCCCGATGTGAGGAGGGCATAGGTGGCTGCGTCTTCGAGCGGCAGCTCCTCCAGGACGATCGTCTCCCCGCGGTTGGAGGCGATATTGCGCAGGCAGTCGTCGAGGACGGTGAGGTTGCGCAACCCAAGGAAGTCCATCTTCAGCAGACCGAGCGACTCGCAGGCTCCCATGTCGAACTGCGTGATGACCGCGCCATCCTGCTCGCGCCGCCAGACGGGGATGACATCGATCAGGGGCTCGCGGCACAGGATGACGCCGGCAGCGTGGACGCCCGGCTGCCGCTTCAGGCCCTCGAGCCCACGGGCCGTGTCGACGATGCGCTTGGTGTCGGCATCACCCTCGTAGAGGTTCCGGAACTCGGCGGCCTCGGAATACCGGCTGTCCTTGGGGTCGAAGACACCGGCCAGTGAGATGTCCTTGCCCATGACGGACGGGGGCATCGCCTTGGTAATCCGGTCACCGAGCGCGTATGGGTACCCCAGGACCCTGGCACTGTCCTTGATCGCGGCCTTCGCCTTGATGGAGCCGTAGGTGATGATCTGCGCGACCCGCTCCTCGCCATAGGTCGCCGTTGCGTACCGGATCATGTCGGAACGACGACGCTCGTCGAAGTCGATGTCGATGTCGGGCATCGAGATGCGCTCGGGGTTGAGGAAGCGCTCGAACAGCAGGCCATGCCTGATGGGATCGAGTTCGGTGATGCCCAGGGCATAGGCGATCATCGCGCCGGCAGCCGAGCCGCGGCCCGGGCCCACCCGGATGCCCGTCTCCTTCGCATAGCGAACGAGGTCGGCGACAACGAGGAAGTAGCCGGGGAATCCCATCTGCATGACAACCCCGACCTCGTACTCCGCCTGCTTGCGGACGTTGTCGGGGATCTGGCCCTTGTAGCGGCGGTTCAGGCCGATCTCGACCTCCTTGACCAGCCACGACTCCTCGCTCTCGCCCTCCGGCACGGGAAATACCGGCATGAGGCTTGCGCCTTCGTTGAACTCGACGTGGCATCGCTCGGCGATGAGCAGCGTATTGCTCAGTGCCTCCGGAAGCTCTGACCACACGGTGCGCATCTCGGCCGCGGACTTCAGGTAGAAGTCGCGGGCATCGAATCGGAATCGCTTCGGATCGTCCATCGTGGTGCGGGTGCCGATGCAGAGCAGGACGTCATGAGCATCGGCATCGTCGGCATGGACGTAGTGGAGGTCGTTCGTCGCGACGAGTGGGAGATCGAGCGTGCGGGCGATCTTCAGGAGGTCCTCCCGGAATCGCCGCTCGATCTGCAGGCCGTGCTCCATGACCTCGCAGAAGTAGTTGCCCGGGCCGAGGATGTCACGGAAATCCGCTGCCGCGGCGAGCGCACGGTCGTACTGCCCCGCCTGCAGCCAGCGGTTCACCTCGCCGCTCGGGCAACCGGTCGTACCGATGAGGCCGGTGCCATAGCGCTCAAGCAGCTCTCGATCGAAGCGCGGCTTGTGGTAGTACCCCTCGAGGCTGGCGAGGGACGAGAGCCGGAAGAGATTGTGCATGCCGGGCGTTGTCTCGGCCCACAGGGTCATGTGGGTATAGCCGTGCTTGCCCCGGCCGGCCGACGGGTCCTCAGGGGTGCCCTCGTCGAAGCCGCCGCCGAAGTCGAAGGGCCGCCGCTCGAACCGGCCCTGCGGGGCGTAGTAGCCCTCGAGCCCGATGATGGGGTTGATCCCCAGCGCCTTCGCCTTCTTGTAGAACTCGTAGGCGCCGTACAGATTGCCGTGATCGGTCATGGCGATCGCCGGCA
The DNA here is from genome assembly GCA_943328365.2 of Bifidobacterium breve. GTDB lineage: Bacteria > Actinomycetota > Actinomycetes > S36-B12 > S36-B12 > WLND01. Next base: position 2,148 of record CALPZT020000340.1, read on the forward strand.
TATTCAGCCGCTGCGCCTCCGCGAGGAGGTCAGGGACCCGTGCCGCGCCGTCGAGCATCGAGTACTCGGTGTGGACATGCAGGTGGACGAACTGATCATCCACCGTCATTCGCATACCTTAACTTTCCGATTCAGGCGCCATCGCGTAGGCGCTCCAGCGCTGTGACCAAATCCTGCGGGTATTCACTCGTGACCACAATCCGGTCGCCGGTCGCCGGATGCTCAAAGCCCAGGCGCACGGCATGGAGCCACTGCCGCTCGAGGCCGAGCTTCTTGGAAAGGGTCGGGTCTGCCCCGTACGTGACATCGCCGACGCAGGGGTGGCGCATCGCCGAGACGTGCACGCGAATCTGATGGGTTCGACCGGTCTCGAGGTGCACCTCGACGAGCGAGCCATGCGCGAATGCCTCGAGGGTCTCGTAGTGGGTGACACTGTCCTTGCCGCCCGCCACCACCGCGAAACGGTAGTCACGGGAGGGGTGACGTCCGATCGGGGCGTCGATAGTGCCTCGAAGCGGGTCGAGGAGTCCCTGAACGACGGCGTGATAGTCCTTGTCGACCGTGCGCTCCTTGAACTGCCGCTTGAGCGAGGTGTAGGCGCGCTCGCTCTTCGCGACCGCCATGACACCGGTGGTCCCGACATCGAGCCGGTGCACGATGCCCTGCCGCTCCTGCGCGCCGGACGAGGAGATTCGGTAGCCGGCGGCCTCGAGCCCGCCCACGACTGTCGGCCCCTCGAACCCCTCGCTCGGATGTGCAGCGACGCCCACTGGCTTGTCGACAACCACGATGTCGTCGTCATCGAACAGAATCCGCATGCCCGGAATGGGCTCAGCGACGATGACACGTGCCGGCGGACGGTCAAGCGCCGACATGTTCACGCCGATCACCTGTCCTGCGGCCAGCCGTTGCCCTTTGTTCACCAGGCGCCCGTCAACCGAGACGCCGCCCATGTCGATGAGCTCGGCGGTCTTCGTCCGCGACAGGCCCATCATGCGAGTGAGCGCGATATCAATGCGCTCCCCCTCCAGGCCGTCAGGGACGGGAAGCAGTCGCTCCGTCATGTAGTCGCCGCGCGGCCCTTGAGATCGATTCCGCGAATGCTCAGGAACACCATGAGCGCAGCGGAGCCGACAATCGACATGTCGGCAACATTGAACACCGGGAAGTTCGGAAAGGCGATGAAGTCGACGACC
>CALPZT020000341.1 GCA_943328365.2 Bifidobacterium breve
GACACCGCCAACGCCACCGGCATCAAGCGCTGCCGCTACGCGCTGCTGCGCAACCCCGACACCCTGTCCTGCAAGCAGGTGATCCAGCTCGACTGGGTCGTGCGAACCCACCCCGACCTCGCCCGGGCCTACTACCTCAAGGAAGGACTCAGGGTCATCTTCAAACTCCCACTCGACGAGGAAATCGAAGCCCTCGACAAGTGGATCTCCTGGGTCAGGCGCAGCCGCATCGACGACTTCGTCAGGCTCCAGCGATCCATCGTGACCCACACCGCGACGCGATCCCCGCCTCCATCGAGCACGGACTGGCAGGCGGACGTATCGAGTCCATCAAGACAATGATCCGGCTCATCACCCGCATCGCCTTCGGCTTCGCATCACCCGACGCACTCATCGCCCTGGCCATGCTCAGCCTCGGGGGTAACCGACCGGCCTTCCCAGGCCGGACATGACCCACAGGTATGTCACAAGGGCCCAAAGTGCACACTGTTGAGAGGCGTGCAGTGGCAACATCGACGGGCGTCGCCAGTAGGCCCCACTGCGCCATGCGCCCCACCGCGCCAGCGGATTGACAGCTCAGGGGGGATCGAACGGAAATTCCGCGACCGAACCCAAACGCGACGACAAGGCTGGCATCGGTCCGTGATGCGCGCACAAGTTTGTGGCGACGATGCGCCTCCGTGAGCCGCGGCGAGGCAACTGGCAGTCCAAGAATCCGCCAGATCAGGCAGGGCCGGCTGATTCTTGAGCGAATCTTCAGGATGGACGGCCGAGATGTCCTGCTCACGCTGCGAGAATGAAAAGTCATCAGGATTTGTCAATCGGCGAGGGGTCACGCGTGGACGCCGTACGGATCCTCGTCGTCGACGACGAGGTATCCCTCGCCCGGATCGTGGCAAGTTACCTCGAGCACGAGGGCTACGAGGTATTGCTCGCCCATGACGGCCTCGAGGCAGTTGACATTGCAGCCTCATTCCATCCCGACGTCGTGATCCTCGACATCATGCTTCCCGGCCTCGACGGGATGGAGGTGTGCCGCAACCTTCGCCAGTTCTCGGACTGCTACGTGGTGATGCTCACGGCGCGTGAGGACGAAGTGGACAAGGTTCTCGCCCTCGCGATGGGGGCGGACGACTATCTGGTCAAACCCTTCGGTCCGCGAGAGTTGCTTGCCCGGATCAAGGCGATGCTCAGACGGCCCAGACTCAACACGATGCGCGAGGGTCGTCGAATCATCACCGTCGGCGGTCTCAAGATCGACCCAGAGAATCGCGATGTGCACGCGGATGGGCGGAACGTCGAGCTGACGCCGACGGAGTTCGAGTTGCTCTTCACTCTCGCGATGCGCCCCCGATCCGCCTTCACGCGACGACAGCTCATCGAAGCCGTGTGGGGGAGGGACTGGTACGGAGACGACCATGTCGTCGACGTTCACATCGGCAATCTCCGCAAGAAACTGGACGACAACCCAGCTGAGCCGCGATTCGTACGCACCGTACGAGGTGTCGGCTACTCGATGGGACCGGGATGAGGAAGAGGACAAGTCTGGCTCGACGCCTCATGACGGTCCAGATGCTCATCATCGGGCTGGGGATTGCAACACTCATCGTGGCTGCCGGCCTACTCACCCCTCGGTTGTTCTCGCAGCACCTGTACGAGGCCGGGGAAACTGATCCAGCCGTGCAAGGCCATGCCATGCAGGCCCTGTCCTCGTCGCTTGCCATAGGTGTCCTCCTCGCCCTGTTCGTGTCCGTCAGTGCGGCGGTGGTCGCCTCCTGGCTATTCGCGCGACGAGTTGCCCAGCCCCTCGAGCGGCTCGCGATGGCTGCGGGCGAGGTGGAATCAGGTGCGCTGGAGTTCGTGGACGAGACGCGGTTCACGTCCGAGATGGCGCAACTGTTCGACTCCCTCGAGGACATGTCTGCCCGCTTGGAGCGCGCGTCCGCGAACCGCAACCAACTGATGTCAGACCTTTCCCACGAACTCAGGACGCCGCTGGCGAGCCTTGAGGCGCACGTTGACGCGCTTGAGGACGGAATGATCGCTCCCACCGCGGACACCTATCAGGCGATGCGCGACCAAATCTCCCGGTTGCGCCGACTCGCCATGGACGTTCGGGTCGCCGCCGCTGCACAGGAGCATGCGCTCGAACTCCACCCCGTCCGAACCGACGCGGCCCGACTGGCTGTGGCTGCCCAGGCGACAGCGGCCCCGCAGTACGCGGCCAAGGGAGTACACCTCGGTCTCACGGTCAGCGATGAACACATGCCAGTGCGATGCGATGAGGAGCGCGTGCAACAGGTGCTCGCCAATCTGCTTGACAACGCACTGCGACACACGCCGGCAGGTGCGTCCGTGCACCTGTCATATCGCTCCGCCGGAACTGACGCACTGCTGATAGTCGAGGACACAGGTGAGGGGCTTGCTCCCGGGCAACTGCAGCGGATCTTCGAGCGCTTCTACCGTGTCGACTCGTCACGCTCGACCTTCGATGGAAGCGGCAGCGGCCTGGGCCTGACGATCGCGCAGGCGATCGTGGCCGACCACGGGGGCACGATTACCGCCTACAGCGACGGCCTCGGCAAGGGCTCACGATTCACGATCGCCCTGCCCCTCGACATTGCGGGTGCGTGAGGGGTAGCCGGTGTCGAAGTGCATGTAGTCCGGCACCTTGATGTTCTGCCACACCCAGCCGCGCTCTTCGAACAGTCGCACTGCCAGTGAGCCCTTGCGGATGACTCCGGGGCCGTCCTTGACCTTTGCGAACTCACGTCCGGGCTGCCAGCACTCACAGCGCGGGTCGCGCCAAGGGTTCTGGACGGGGTTGATGTCGATGGCTCGACCGTTGGCATGCGGGGAGTCCTTGACCGGCGCATTGATTTGTCCAGGTCGGCGGCAGTTGAATGCGGACGTATTATTCGCTGCCAGACTGCGAAGCACGTCGCCCCCGTAGCGCTCCACGGGTTCCATGCGTTCGATGGCAAAGCCGGCCTCGAATAGCTGCGAGAAGATCTCCACCAGGTCGTCGACGCTGTCCTCGTTGGCGATCAATTGGCCGCGCTCGACACCGCCATCGAAGGTGCGGTAGTTCAAATCGACGCGCCGCAATTCCGAGCGCCCAACGGGGCATTCGGGACGCCACGTGCCGGTCGACACGACACGACGCCACTGCCGATCAGGGATCTTGCGAACCACGGCGTCGACCCCGGTGACGGTCGCCAGCGATCGACTGTCCGGTGTCGCACCCCCAGTCCGGGAAGGAGGTGTCACCGGTGACGAGGGGATGGCTGACGGGGACGGCGTATCGGATACCAGGCCCGTCAACGACGGGCTCGGCGC
>CALPZT020000342.1 GCA_943328365.2 Bifidobacterium breve
AGTCGGATCCGGGTGAACCGAATCTCGTCAGCCACCGACAGCGGCGACCTGTGACCGAACTCCGGGTCCTCCCATCGCTCGATCCGGGCGTCGAAGCCCATCGCGAGGCAGATGGCGTAAAGATCCTCAGCTGTCGGTCTCGTCGGACGGTCCAGGTTCCAAAATCGCTTCCAGAGCGGGGAAAGCACCGATATCGGGTGGTGCATCGGGATCTCGAGGACGACCCGATGGCGCGCGTGGTCGTTGAGCGCCTGAAGGAACGGGACGATGTCGGCCACGTTGTAGGCAACGTGGTGGCAGACCACGACATCGCATTCGGGAACGTCATCGGCGACATCGGGCCAATCCCCGAGGTATTCATGATGGACGACCCCGCGGCGCACTGCCCCGTCGGCGAACTCGTCGAGCATCGCCTGCTGATGGTCGACGGCGACCACGGTGCCGGCCGGAGGGGTCACCGCGAACGCCGCGCGGCCACCGCCGGAGCCAACGTCGAGCACGCTTCCGGTGGACGGCACACCCTCTCGCGCCAGGCGGTGCGACGGCGAGTCGGTGATCTCGCCCGCAACGGTGAACATCGCCACCGGATGCGACCACGGCGCCTCCTCGGCCTGATCGAGGATGGCCGGCGGGATGGCCCACGACGCGAGGTCGTCTTGCCACTGCTCGGACAACTCCAGAACTCGCGCCGCGTCAGTCACGTCCTGACGCTATCGGAACGGTGGCATCGAATGCCTCACGAGAACCGTGACGAGTTCGCACCAACCTCCGGTGATCAGCGCTTGATCTGGACCGGCTTCGATGTCGCCGCGAGTTGGTTCAGGGCGCCGGAGTACGTCACTGCCGCCCGGCAGGAAACCTTGGCACCGACATCGCCTGCGCGGGGTGTGAACTTCTTCGCGGTCTGATTGGCGATGGCCTTGCCGCTTCGCAACCATTGGTAACGAGCGTTCGCGGGGGGCCCACCATAGTTGTTGACGTAACTGCAGGTCAGTGCCGAGCCCACCTTCGCCGTTCCGGAAACCTTCACGGTCACGATTGGGCCGACACCTGTGCCCAGACGGCCAACCTGCAACGTGGTCGGCGCCGGGGTGGGGTTTACCACGCTCGTGAACCACGCGCTCCCATCGGCTCCCATGGCAACCGAGGTCGGCATCGCACCCGCGGTCGGAATCGTGAACTGGGTGATAACCGGGGTGCTCTTCACACCTGGGACGACGAACTTGACCAGGGCATTGCCCGCAAACTCGGCAATGAACAGGCTGCCATCCGGCCCCGGGGTTACGGCGACCGGCTGCGAAGTCGCCGAGGGCAGTGCGAATGCGGTCGCAACACCTGCGGTCGTGAGCCGCGTGATCTTGCCGTCGTTGTGCTGCGTGATCCATAGGTTGCCGTCGTCGCCTGCCGTGATGGCACCAATCGTGACGTTGGTGCCCACCGGCATCGACACAGGCGGAGCTGTCGTGACCGGAAGGGTCGACACCACGCCGGTCATGGTGATTCGTCCGACCAGATTTGCGGCTGGGATGGTGAACCAGAGGCTGTCTAGCGGGCCCGCGGTGATCGCGAACCCGCACATCACGCAGTTGCTGTCCGCCACTATCTCGGTGGGCCCAGCACTGCCCGGGGTTGGGATCGGGAACTCGGTGATCACTCCCCCGGGCGTGATCCGGCCGATCCCGTTTGCGTTGTCAAGGGTGAACCAGATGTTGCCATCCGGGCCGGCCGTCACGCCATACGGCATCGAATTTGCGGTGGGCACCGGGTAGGTCGTGACCACTCCCGCGGGCGTGATCTTGCCGACGAAGTTCTCATAGAGCGCGGTGAACCACATATTGCCGTCGGGCCCGGCGGCAATTGCGAACAGGCCCGGACCACTTGTCGACGGGCTCACAGAGGACGTCGGCACCGCGAAATAGGTGACGGCGCCCTTCGGGGTTATCCGGCCGATCGAGTTGTTTGCGTTGTTCGTGAACCACATGTTGCCGTCCGGGCCGGATGCCATGGCATTGCCGCCGTACTTGGCTTCGCCGAGGTCGAACATGGTGAACTCGCCGGCCGGTGCCGCAGATGCGCCCGCTGATGGAATCAACGTCATGGCAGCGACCGCGAGGAGGCAACAGCCGAGAGCTCTCAGGATTCGACTCCGGGAGCTGTTCAGCGAAACCCTCGGGATCCTTCGGCGCGCCTGAGACATGGGTGAACCTCCTCACGGGGCTGCGGCGACTGGCGCCGCAAGACGTTACGAAATCATAGGGGCTGGGGTTCGTCAGCCCCCGAACTCCTGCCGGCGCACTCGCGCCCGGCCAAAGGCCCACGTGCCCGCACATCCGATGAGGAGTGCAACGATGACCCCGAGGTCGGAAACTCGCCATTCCGACAGCTCGGCTACCCCGAAGATGTCGAAAAGGTACCCCTGCCAGGCGAGAATCGTGGCGCTGGTGCTCGAGGTGACAAGGCCCCAGCCCACGAACGTTCCCGCGATCATGCTGCCAAGGGCGGGCCAGCCCACCGATCCATAGCGTCCACGTGCGTCGAACATGTCGACGCTCGAGTAGTCCTGCCGGCGGCAGGTGGCGTCTGCAATGAAGGCTCCCGCCCATGCTGCCAGCGGCACCCCGAGGAAGATGAGGAAGCCCTCGAATGGGCCGAAGAACGACCCGGCGAACCAGACGAGGTACAGGCTGCCGAGGGTCATGAGCAATCCGTCGAGCCCGGCGGCAACCGCCCGGGGAACCTTGAGCCCGAGGGTCAGCAGGGTCAGGCCCGAGGAGTAGAGGTCCATGGCGCCGCCGACCATCTCGGCGAGCGTCAGCGCGAGGAGGAAGGGCAGGAGGATCAAGGCGGCGGTCGGCAGCAGCGACACCAGTGCGCCGATGGGATTGGTGGCCAGTTGCCCGGCAAGGCTCGGGTCGGACGTGACGAGCATGAGCCCATAGATGACGAGAACCGATGGCATCAGGCTCCCCGCGAAGGTCGTCCAGCCGACGATGGCCTTGCCCGACGAACCCCTCGGCAGGTACCGCGAGTAGTCGGCTCCGCTGTTCGTCCACGCGAGGCCGAATGCGGCGGCGGCGATCACGCCAGCTCCAACGAAGCCCGCGACTGACACCCGGTCGATACGGCCAAGTGACGTCCAGTCCACGTTGCCGATCGTGAGAGCGATGAAGGTGACGATCATCGCAATGCTCACGACTGTCACGACGCTCTGGAACCGGGTGACGAGCCTGAACCCGAAGACTCCTGCGAGCATGACGACGCCAACGGCGACGACGAAGACGACGACCTCGACAGCACCGCCGCTGGGCCATCCGAGTCGGGCGAAGACCGTGTTC
>CALPZT020000343.1 GCA_943328365.2 Bifidobacterium breve
CACCATCTCGATCTCTGATGTCATCAGCCCGCCGCGCAAGGCGGAGCTGCTCGGCGTCGCCGAGGAGAAGGCCGAGAAGGTCGAGAAGCAATACGCACGCGGCCTCATCACCGACTCCGAGCGCCGTCAGGAGCTCATCGAGATCTGGACCCGTGCGACCGACGACGTCGCGAAGGCGATGCAGGAGAACTTCCCGCGCACCAACCCCGTCCACATGATGGTCGACTCCGGCGCACGCGGAAACTTCATGCAGGTGCGGCAGATCGCTGGCATGCGCGGGCTCGTCGCGAACCCGAAGGGCGAGATCATCCCGCGGCCGATCAAGTCGAACTTCCGCGAGGGCCTGTCGGTGCTGGAGTACTTCATCTCCACCCACGGTGCTCGCAAGGGTCTGGCTGACACCGCGCTTCGTACTGCCGACTCCGGGTACCTGACCCGTCGTCTCGTCGACGTGTCGCAGGATGTCATCATCCGAGAGGTCGACTGCTTCACCGACCGCGGAACCGAGATCGCCATTGGCGAACTCGTCGACGGCGTCATGCGGCCGCTTCCGAATATCGACACGGCTGTGGCTACCCGCGTGCTGTCGCGCGATGTCGTGGTCGACGGCAATGTCATCGCCCTCGCGGGTGAGGCCGTCACCGCACCACGGCTTGATGAGCTCGTGGCACTCGGTGCGAGCAGCGTGCGCACGCGTTCGGTGCTCACCTGCGAGAGCAAGGTCGGCACCTGCGCGATGTGCTACGGCCAGTCGATGGCGACGGGCAAGCTCGTTGATGTCGGTGAGGCCATCGGCATTATCGCGGCACAGTCGATCGGTGAGCCTGGTACCCAGTTGACCATGCGCACCTTCCACACCGGTGGTGTTGCGGGCGAGGACATCACCCATGGTCTTCCGCGTATCGTTGAGCTCTTCGAGGCCCGCACGCCGAAGGGCGTGGCACCGATCAGTGAGTTCAGCGGTCGGATTCGCATCGATGACTCTGAGAAGACCCGCAAGATCATCATCGTGCCCGACGACGGGTCCGAGGAGATCTCGCACCAGGTGTCGAAGCGAGCACGGCTCCTTGTTGAGGACGGCGGTCATGTGACCGTGGGCCAGCAGCTCATTGTTGGCGCCGTCGATCCGAAGCAGGTGCTGCGTATCCTCAGCCAGCGCGCGGTGCAATTGCATCTCGTCGAGCAGGTTCAGTTGGTCTACCGCTCGCAAGGTGTCTCGATTCACGATAAGCACATCGAGGTCATCGTTCGCCAGATGCTCAAGCGCGTCACCATCATCGATGATGGCGACTCGGGCTTCCTTACCGGCGACGTGGTCGAACGGAATACCTTCGAGAACGTCAACCGCCGCGTTGTGGCGGAGGGCGGCACCCCTGCTGCAGGTCGTCCAGAGCTCATGGGCATCACGAAGGCCTCGCTCGCTACGGAGTCGTGGCTCTCGGCGGCTTCCTTCCAGGAGACCACCCGCGTGCTTACGGACGCCGCGATCCACGCCAAGAGCGATCCACTGCTCGGGCTCAAGGAGAACGTCATCCTCGGAAAGCTCATCCCGGCAGGAACCGGAATGCCGGTCTACCGAAACATCAAGGTTGAGCCGACCGAGGAGGCACGTGCCGCGATGTACGCGAGCTTCTCTGGCTACGACGACCTTGAGTACACCGCGTTTGCGGCGTCTTCGGGGGCAGCCGTTCCGCTTGAAGAGTTCGACTTCCGCGGGTACAACGCGTAGTAAGGCCAGTCAGGTTGCATGGTTGAGGGGGCCGGTTTCCGGCCCCCTCAAGCCTTTGTCGGCTCAAGGTTCTCAGTAGTCGCCGGGATCGGTGGCGCCGAATTGCCCGGTCGTCTCGCCGGACGTGCCCAGCAATGGGTTGTGCTGCTGTGGCTGGGTAGCCGTGGCGGCGTGAACAATGGCCTCGGCCGTGATGACGTAACCGTACGTGGCTGCCAGCGACAGGGCGGCGGTCATGCTTGCCGCCGACGAAAGGGCTTCTGCGAAGGCCTCGTCATCGCGAAAGCGCTCGAAGAACGCCTCGCGGCCGGCATTTCCCTGATCGTTGGCAGTCATGATCCCTCGACATCGTCTGTTTCATCTAGACCGTAGGCCGTTCGGGGCGCTCTGACTACCGTGAAAACACGGTAGATGCGTGTCCGTACTCCCGTCATACTGTCGTGGTGGCGGGGTTGAGGGTGATGATCGTCGAGGACGAACCGCTGTACCGGGAGCTCCTCGAGGTCGGCGTGATCTCCCGCATCAAGGGAACAACCGTCGTCGGCAGCTTCGGCACGGCTGAGGCAGCTCTCGAGTCAGCTGCACACCTGCAACCGGACGTGCTCCTCACCGACATCGATCTCGGTGCCGGCATGAACGGAGTGAGCCTCGGGATAGAGGCTCGTAGGCGGACGAGCGTGCGGGGTGTTGTCCTGCTGTCGAATCTCGCCCTTCCCACGGTGCTCAGTACCCTGCCCCCGGATCTCCAGGGCGGCTGGTCCTACCTGCTCAAGACCAGCGTCTCAGACGTCGGCCAGGTGGGCCGGGCGATGGCGAGCGCTGCACGTGGTGAGGTGCTTGTCGACGAATATCTCGTCGCACAACTCGTTGCGCAACCAAACACGCCGATCGATCGGCTCACCCCACGGCAGGTCGAGGTCCTCTCCGGGATGGCCCGCGGCTGGTCGAACCGACGAATTGCCGAGGAATTGACACTCACCACGCGAACGGTGGAGTCGATCATCTCGAACATCATTACGAACCTTGACCTGAGGGAGGGGGAGGACGGTATCAACCCCCGCGTGAGCAGCGTGCTCGTCTACCTGCAGCATGCGGCTCTCGAGCTGCACTCCGGAGCGGTCAGCAACGGTGCTGCGCCAAGGGATTAGCCGCGACGAGGGAGCCGCGAGCGAGCGAGCATATCGACCGTCCATCACCTGGAGTGCTGTCGCAGTTTTCGCCATGGCGATCGTTTGGGCGCTAGCCCTTGCCCACGGTGATGGCGGGGCATCAGTGCTCGATGGAGTGGGGTACTTGTTGACGTCCCTCCTCGCTGCGGCAACGGCGGTCGTGGTGCTGCAACTGCTGGCGGGGGTGATCGATCCACCGGCGAACTCGATGCTCCTGGTCTTCCAGTACTGCGTCGGGATTGTTCCGGCGATTTGGGTGATGCTCACGCTGTCAGCGGCCGTGGTGGGCGAGGTGACCGACCCTCCGGCGCCAGCGCTCGTCGCCATCGCGACGATCGGAATCATCACCGGTATCGCGGCCGTCGCGGCCAATGCGTGGAGACGGTGGCGAGAGGCCAGTGGTGGTCGCACAACGCTCGCCCGAAC
>CALPZT020000344.1 GCA_943328365.2 Bifidobacterium breve
CAATCAGGCTCTCGTCGAGATCGAGACGGCGAAGGCTGCCGTCGAACTGCCCTGCCCATTCGCCGGCGTCGTCACCGAGTTACATGCCCAGCCGGGCGAGGTGGTACCGGTCGGTGCTCCGATCGTGAGCATCACCGGGAGCGCGCCGGCGCAGCAGCGTGAGTCGGTGCTCGTCGGCTACGGGGTGAAGCACGGGAGTGAGCCGAGGCGGCGAGCCCGCCGGACTGGCACTGCGCCGGCAGCGATGCCACCGCGCGCCCGGCCCGTGCCCGGATCGACTGGTTCCGCGGGCCCTCGAGCCAAGCCCATCGTGCGAAAACTGGCCAAGGATCTCGGCGTCGACCTCGAAGGGCTGTCCGGCACAGGTGACGGGGGCGTCGTCACCCGCGACGATGTCCTCGCGGCAGTGAGCCCTGAGTCCCAGCCCGTTCGCGAGTCGGTCCCTGTTCGCGGCGTGCAACGGGCGATGGCCGAGGCCATGGTGCTCTCGGCATTCAGCGCGCCTCATGTGACGGTCTGGGTCGATGTCGATATGACGAGGGCGGTCGAGCTCGTCCGTCGGATGCGGGCGCACCCGGGCTTTGGGGGCCTGCGGCCGACTGCCCTCACCATCGTGAGCGCGGCCCTCGTCCGTGTTGCCCAGGAGCACCCGCGCATCAATGCGACCTGGCGTGACGGGCCCGATGGCCCGGTCGTCACCGAGCATTCGGACGTCAACCTCGGCCTCGCTGCCGACACCCCCCGTGGACTCCTCGTCCCCGTCGTGCGCGATGCCGGGCAGCTCAGCCTCCAGGGCCTGGCGCGCGCTCAGAAGGAGATCATCGACACGGCACGCGCCGGTCGATGCACGCCCGCCGACCTGACCGGCAGCACGGTCTCCCTGACGAACGTCGGCGTGTTCGGTGTCGATGGCGGCACGCCGATCATCAACCCCGGTGAGTCGGCGATCCTCGCAATGGGCCGGATCATCGACCGGCCCTGGGTCGTCGACGGCGAGGTTCGCGCGCGACCGGTCATGCAGTTGTCGCTGTCGTTCGATCACCGGGTGTGCGATGGCGCCCAGGGCTCTCGGGCGCTCGCCGGAATCGCGGCGTTCCTGGCCGATCCGGCGGTCGAGCTCCTTCTCGCCTGAGACCTCAGGGCGCGACGTTGAGGGCGCTGAGCAGACGGTTCGAGAGGCCCTCGTCGCCGTCCAACGTGATGCGAGCGAGCAGCCCTGGGTCGTCGACGGCCACCCGACCGGTCATGAGGTCGAGGAGGTCTGGCCACGACGCGATCAGCGTGAGATCGGGATCGGCACCCTCGACCATGACCCCGCGGTGCTCGTCATCGACCCCGACCTGAAGCGCGGCCTCGATGACGGGCCCCGTGATGTTGAGTGCGAGCACGGTGCCGGGCGGTGCTGCAACCGTCTTGCCCCAGATGAGCGGGAGCCCGGAGAGCAGTTGATCGGCGGTGATGAGTGCGGCGGCGGATTCGAGCTGGGCGGGCAGGCCGCGGGCAGCTCGAATGTCCTGGGCGTGGACCCAGGCATCGAAGGTGCGCATCGTGAGCACTCGGCCGAGCGGGCGTTCGGATCCGAAGGGACCCATGACCATGACGGTGAGGTCCATCGGCCCGGCGGCGAGCTGGGCGGATCGTCGTTCGAGGACTGAATCGAATTCAGCGAGGACCTCGGCCATGGGCGTTGCGCGTCGGGCGTCGACGCCGACCTCGGTCATGCGACTCACCGGTCCGACCGCGTGGGGCAGGGAATCCCAGTCCGGCTCGTGATCCGGCCGCGGATCGCCGGCGAGGAGGCCGTCGATGTCGAGCAGGTGCGCGATGAGATCGCCGACGCTCCACCCCGGGCACGAGGTGGGCAGCGTCCAGGCTGCGGCATCGTCAGCATTCGACCGGGCATCGAGCATGACCTCGTGCCAGGCTGCGATGAGATCTGGTGCTGTGGGCGGCTTGGAGTTCATTGGCAAACCGTAGACCGTCTGGACCATCGCCGAGGGCGTTACCATCCACGCATGCCGGTGACCGTTGCCCTGATCCAGTTGGACTGCACCTCCGCCGAGCCGGTCGAGTCGCGAATTGCGCGAGTGCGCGACCTCGTTGGCCAGGCCGCCAAGCGCGCCGCCCTCGTTGTCCTCCCCGAGCTCTGGCACGTGGGCGCCTTCGACATCGAGGCAGCTCGAGCCAATGCCGAGCCCATCGACGGCCCGCTCGTGACCGGCCTCGGCACGCTCGCGAAGGAGCACGGCGTGTGGTTGCACGGGGGCTCATTCGCTGAGATCGATGCTGATGGCAGCCACTACAACACTGCGATCCTGTTCACCCCCGACGGCCGCTTAGCGGCTACCTACCGCAAGATTCACCTCTTCGGCTTCGACGGTGGCGAGACCATCCTCATGAGCGGCGGCGAGGAACTCGTCGTCATCGATACGCCACTCGGCCCGACCGGCCTCGCGACCTGCTACGACCTGAGATTCCCTGAGCTCTTCAGGGCACTCACGGCTGGCGGCGCCACCGCCTTCATCGTCACCTCCGGTTGGCCAGCGCTGAGAATCGCCCACTGGGACACCCTCACTGCCGCCCGTGCCATCGAGAATCAGGCGTGGATGATCGCGTGCAACGAGGTCGGTGCCCAGCCTGGCATCTCCCTGGGCGGCCACTCGGTGGTCATCGACCCACTCGGTGCGGTGGTGGAGCGCGCCGGTGAACAAGAGGAAATCCTCTACGCGGAGGTCGATCCGGGCGCAAGCACTGCATGGCGGGAGCAATTCCCGGCGCTTGCGGATATCAGAATCTCCTGAGGGCGCTCCGCCTTAGGGGCGAGCAACGACGACGATCGGTTGCTTCTCCGGATCGAGCCAGCGCATCACCTTGGCCATCTGGGCCTGGGGGATAGCGATGCAGCCGGCGGTCGGCTTGCCGTTGCTCACATGGAGGAAGATCCCGCCGCCTTTGCGCGTGTTGGCCGGGTTTGCGGCCCGACGAACACCATCAGGTCCGGTGCGGATCTCGCCCTTCGGCAGGTTGTAGTCCATGACCGCGACATAGTTGTACTGGGCGCCATAGCCCCAGAGTTCCTCGACGTAGTTGCCAAAGGAGCGCCATGAGCGATTGGCGGTCTGGAACAGGTTGTAGGTCGAGGGGGATCGCGGGTTGTAGGTCCAGGCGTCATTGCGGTCGAACTTCACGTATGGCATCTCAGTGCCGGGGTTTGCGAGCCTGCCGAAGGTCGTGACGATGCGGAAGGCGCCGATCGGGGTCTTGCCGGTGCCCTGACGCCGATCGCTGGCCTGCACCATGCCGGAGTAGCCGATGCGGGCCGG
>CALPZT020000345.1 GCA_943328365.2 Bifidobacterium breve
CAGACCCGACCGACAACCCCGACGACTACCACGAGGTCATCCGGATCGCGACCGGCATTCCAGTGCTCGTGCGCGGTGGCGGGCGCGTCGCCGACGATGAGCTCTTCCGCCGAACCGAGGCGGTGCTCGCTCAGGGCGCCTCCGGCATCGTCTACGGACGCAACATCATCCAGCACCCGAACCCTGCCGGCATGACCCGCGCACTCATGGCGATGCTCCACGACGGCGTTGATGCGACCGGCGCGCTTGCGCTATTGGCGGCATCCTGATGTCGCCGCGCCCAGTTCGCATCGGCATCGTGGGCGGCGGTCTCATGGGCCGCGAACTTGCGGCGCTGTGCGGCCGTTGGCTGCACCTCGCGCATCACCCGGTCAAGCCCGAGGTCGTGGCAGTTGCCGATCCGAATCCGGCAGCCCGCGACTGGTTTCGCTCGGTTCCCACGGTCACGACCTTCGCTGACGATTGGCGCCAGCTTGTCGACGATGATTCGATCGACGTGCTCTACCTCGCGGTTCCGCATAACCTGCACGAGGAGCTCTACATCGCCGCGGCCTCTGCCGGGCGGGATTTCCTCGGCGAGAAGCCGTTCGGCATCGATCTCGCAGCAGCCGAGCGCATCGTTGCCGCCGTCGAGTCTTCCGATGCCTTCGTCCGGGTCTCGAGCGAGATGCCCTTCTTCCCCGGGGCCATGCGGGCCTTCTCGTATGCGGCATCCGGCGCCCTCGGCGACATCATCGACGTCAGATCGCAGTTCGCGCATTCCTCCGACATCGACCGAACAAAGCCGAGCAACTGGAAGCGGCGCTCCGAGACGTGCGGCGAGATCGGTGTCATGGGCGATCTCGGCATGCACGTCGCCCACGTTCCGCTGCGCCTGGGCTACCTGCCATCGTCGGTCTACGCGCTCCTCGACGACATCGTGACGACCAGGCCGACTGCCGATGGCGGTTCAGTACCTTGCGACACCTGGGATAACGCACTCCTCGCCTGCCGGGTGCCTGCATCTGATTCAAGCCGCGGCTTCTCGATGCTCTGGGAGACCCGGCGCATCGCACCCGGCCAGATGAACTCGTGGTCCTTCGAGGCCCTCGGCATGGATGGTGGGGTTCGCTTCAGTACCCGCAACCCGACCACCCTCGACCGTTTCACCAGGCGCGACGGCGAGCAGGTCTGGGAGCAGGTCCAGCCTGGCAATATCTCCGGCTGGCCCATGATCTCCGGTGGCATCTTCGAATTCGGGTTCGCCGATGCGCTCCTGCAGATGTGGGCTTCATACCTTGCCGAGCGCGAGGGATTCCTCGGTGCGGGGTTCGGCACCGCCACGCCCCGCGAAGCGCTCGACTCACACCGGGTCTTCGCCGCAGCCGTGCGCTCCCAGTCAAGCGGACGCGCAGAGCAACTGCCCTAATCCTCAGATCGTCTCGGCAGGCTGACCGCAGCGCGGTCATGCGTTTTTCGGCAAAACGAGGCATTCGGCGCTTTCTCGTGGCTAGTCTCTATGACGCATCCAGAGGCCGGTGCTGCCGGCCGAAGGCCCGTTGGCGAGCGGAGGAAGCATGAAAGCTTGGAGGACCTATCTGGGGATTGTGCTCGTGGCCGCCGCTGGCCTCAACGTCACTGCCCCGCCGGCATTCGCGGTGACGGTAACGCCGAGCACGCGCGCTTGCCTCGAGACGGCTATCGGCGAGGCGGCGGCGAAACGCATCGTGAACGCTCGGCAACTGACTGCATTACAGCGGCGTGCCCTGCAGAATTGTGAGGAGTCGCCAATCTCTTCTGGTTCTTCAGCCGGTCGGGCCGAGCCTGCCTACTGGCGCTTCAACTGGGATTACGTGACCGCGAGGCCTGTCAAGCCCGCCTGCAAGTCGACGTATCCTCTGACAACCCTGCCGGCTCCGATCGACTCAATCGTCTCGATCAACCGGCTCGGCTACAGCCAACCGGGCGCCCATGCAACCCCGGTTCCGCACCACAATGTCTCGGTGCGGGACCTGCGGGGCACTGGGATCGTCGACGAGAATGGCCGGCTACTGGTGTCCGATCGTATCGATCCGATCGTCAGCCCCGGTGATCTGACGGTCACCGCTTTGGCTCGCAATACATATGGCCGTAACGTCACGACAAACGAGTCGTATCCCTATGAGGAGTGGATGATCGTCTTGCATGTATGCGGGACGAAATATATGGTCTTCAACCACATCGACGATATTCCGAGCGCATGGGTGAAAGCCACGCAGGGCAAGGGAGTTCGCAAGGAATGCAACACCGGCCAGGACTCCGCCGACGTGTGCATGTATTCCTACCTGAATATTCCGGTGAAGAGCGGACAGCGAATCGGGCGCGCATCCGGCAGATCCGCTGGCTGGGACATCGGCGCGTGGGACACCGCGCGGCCGACCCCCGGCGTCCTAGACCCTGGCAAGTACACGGGGCGCTGGGCGACCGGAACATGCGTCTGGCCATGGTTTACTCCAAAACTCAAAGAGCAAGTATTCTCGAAGTTCGTCGGAGACAAGACAACCTGCGGCACGCACGGCCATGACGTCGCTGCGACCCTGTCCGGCGTCTGGCTGGCGAAGGGGAAGCGGGATCGCGCGTCCAGCGAGGACCTGCACATCGCACTCTTCCCCTCGTACCAGAACGACGGCACCTATCGCTTCTCCATAGGCTTAGACTCCGGCATCTCGTCGCTTCCGGGCGGCATCTACGAATTTCGTGGCGAGAATTCAGGTCTACATAATCCAGCCTTTGCTTCGGTGACGCCGGGGCAAGTGGCGTGCTTCGACACCTTCAATCCCTCGTACCAGCGCGATGCGTCGGTCAGCCGGATCTACGCATCGATGACCAGGGGGTCGACTGAGACCATCACCATCGCCGCCGATCGCAACTCGCCGTGCGGTCTAGGGCCATACTCGATGCCGGCTAATGGAACGCAATTTGAGCGCCGCACCTGAGGCTCACCGCTGACCGTCGGTGAGGTAGTGGGTTTGCTTGGGCTAAACACTGGTAAATTCCTCCGGCCTCGGGCACGAGCACACGAGGTTGCGATCCCCGAAGGCTCCGTCGATGCGTCGCACCGGCGCCCAGTACTTGTCTCGCCGAAGTGACTCAAGAGGGTAGGCGGCGAGTCGAGCCGGATACGGGTGGCTCCACTCGCCAATAAGGCAGTCGGCGGTATGCGGGGCATTTCGGAGCGGGCTGTCGTCGGCGGGCCACTCGCCCGAGGCAACCCGATCTATCTCGGCGCGGATGCTCACCATTGCGTCGATGAATCGGTCGAGTTCCGCGAGATTCTCGCTCTCGGTCGGTTCGAC
>CALPZT020000346.1 GCA_943328365.2 Bifidobacterium breve
CCACCGAGCGACGCCCATGACATTCGCCCCGACACTCGACAGCGCCTCGTACTTCTCGACCACCCCCCGATCCGCATAGAACCCCGCACGCCCCGCACGATCACGCTCCGCAACGAGAGCGATCGCATGATCGAGATCCTCCGTCTCACCCCGAGCGCGCTCGACGGACTCAACCCAGTAGTGCAACTGGGCCTCAGACTCGTCAAGAGTGCTGGCGACGTCGGTCACGGGGCCGTAGTGGCTGAAGAGGAGCCTTGTCGCGTTTGCTTCGCTCATGCGGTGCAGCGAGTTCAAGGTGAGCACGAGGTCGAAATCCGGCGGCGGAGTGGACGGTCGAACCTCGGCCGTCTCTGGTATGTAAACTCCTGCGGCATCGCCCGTGTAGAGATCTCCGGTGAGCGTGTCGAACAGGCCGATGTGGTGCGACGCATGGCCCGGATTGTGAAATGCCGCGAGGGAACGGCCGTCGCCTAGATCGATCGTCCCCTTGTCCCCGAGAACCGTGAGCCGTTCGGCCGGAGTCGGCAGAAGGTCACCGAAGAGTCGGTCCATGGCTTCGCCGAATACCCGGTGGGCGCTCGCGACGAGTTTTGCGGGGTCGGCGAGGTGCCGAGCACCTCGTTCGTGGACAACGACCTGTGCTCGTGGGAACAGCTTGGCAAGATCCCCGACGCCTCCAGCATGATCGAGGTGGATGTGGGTGACGACGATTGTTGCCAGATCGTCTGGATCGATCCCGAGCGCGGCGAGCTGGGCGAGAACGACGGGCGCAGAACGCGCGGTACCGGTCTCGACGAGGCACGGTTTGCTGCCCTTGATGAGGTAGCTGGCAGTAATGCCTTCGTAGCCCCCCATGCGCGTGTCGATCATGAACACGTCGTTGCCGAGATCGACGACATCGGTTGCATGTGCCCCCGAGCCTTCACCCTGGTCTGATTCAGAAGGCGATCCGGCCGTTGCGTCTGCGTTTTCCACAGGCGCATTCTGGCGGTGGGATGCGGCGCACAGCAACCCCTCGAGCGCAGGCGGCCTGGGCGGCACCAGCGAAGGATGTGGCTTCTCCGCATCACGGGAAAGGTCCATGCGCATGAATGCAGTCAGCCCGGTCACCTCGGTGAACGAAGTCAAGGTCGTCGGTCGGCTCGGATCCCACGTGGGAGTGAAAGTCTTGCCCAGCGGGGATGAGATCACCGTCTTCTCCATCGTCGTTGATCGCCCCGCCCGTGATGTGCGGGGAACGACGCGAATCGACACGATTGCCTGCGTGACGAGCAGGACCCAACTTGGTGCGCGCCTCCGCAGCTGGGAGCCGGGCCGCTGGGTCGAAGCCGAGGGTGTGCTCCGACGCAGGTTCTGGAAAGCTGGCGGCGGGCTCGGCAGCGCGATGGAGGTTGACGTCCGTCGGGTCAGGGCGGTGTGAGTCGATGCAGCCCAAGGCAGGCTTGTCAGCCCGTGGCACAATTGAATGTGTCCAATTCGCCAGACCAACGTCAAGATCCAGCGGACCCGGCCGGTGATCCATATGACTGGTTTCAGCGCGCAGAGCGCCTCATGGAGACAGGCAATCCAGACGCTGCAGCGCAATTGCTTGAGCGAGTGCTCGATGCCGAGCCCAGTTCGCAGACGGCGTTGGAATCCTTGGCAAGGGCGAGATTCGATGCGCGGAGGTACCAGGATGCAGCCGCCGCCTTTAATGATCTGTTGGACGCTGCCCCTGACAACGATTACGCGCACTTCGGTCGCGGGTTGTGCGCCTGGCATCTCCAGCAATTCGAGACTGCACGCGACCACCTTGCACTCGCGTTCGTTATGCGTCCTCAACGCGCGGAATACGCGAAGGCCCTCGCACAGGTGAAGGCGACGATCATGGCTCGGATCGACGGCGATCTCCCATTGAACGGACCATTGACGTCATGAGCCAAAACCTTATTGAGCTCCAGCACGACGTTCTGCTCTTCGATCTCGATGGCGTGGTGTACGTCGGGCCGCATGCTGTCCCCGGAGCGGTCGCGGCGATTGCCGCCGCATCGGCAAGGGGGATTCGGTGCTGCTTTGTCACGAACAACGCATCGCGGACACCAGAGGAGGTGGCCCAGCACCTTCGAGATCTTGGAGTCGACGCGACCGCGCAGGATGTGGTCACCTCCTCACAGGCGGGCGCAGGCCTCGTTGCTGAGCGCGTGGATTCGGGCGAGGTCCTGGCGGTCGGCGGCCGCGGCGTCACCGAGGCGCTACGTGAACGTGGGTTCGACCCGGTTTCAGCGTTTGACAGCGGGACCGTCGCGGTCATGCAGGGATACGGGGCGGACGTCGGCTGGCGGGATCTCGCCGAGGCGACCTACGCGATCCGAGCGGGCCTGCCTTGGATCGCCACGAACCTTGACATGACCTTTCCCACGCCTCGAGGCCTCGCCCCGGGCAACGGCGCACTGGTCGGAGCCGTCGCCGCAGCGGTCGGGAGAAGGCCCGATGCAGTCGCTGGGAAGCCTGAACCGGCGCTGCTTCTCGAGGCCATCCGTCGCACCGGTGCTCTGCGGCCCTTGATGATCGGTGATCGTCTTGATACCGACATCGCCGCCGGTGGGCGATTGGGGATTGAAACCCTTCTCGTCATGACCGGAGTCTGCGATGATCAACAACTCCTGGCGGCTCAAGGTGATGAGATCCCGACCTTTGCGTGCATTGACCTGAGCTGCATTGAGTCGGGTACTCCGCTGCCAGCCTACGAACCCGGAACATGGCACTCGACGAGAGAAGGGCGGTAGCGTGGTGTCCATGTTGGATGACTTGCGCGGGTATCTGCAGTTGGCGACCGGTTTGACGGAGGTGACGGCGAACAAGGCAAAGGAAGCAGCCATGTCGCTTGTCGGCCAGGGTTTCTCCCTGTCGACCAAGGCTCCGGATGTCGTCGGGCAGGTTCAGGAGTTGGCTGACGACCTCATGTCGACGAGTAAGTCCAACCGCGAATTACTCGTGTCGATGATCCGGTCAGAGGTCGATAAGGCTGTTGGGCGGATGGGGTTCGTCCGCGAGGATGAGCTTGCTGCGCTTCGCCGTCATGTTCAGCGGCTGGAACAGCACATCGATGAATTGCGGACTCAGTCCACCCCTGCCGGAAGCGGTCGACCGGTGAATAAGCCGGCGGACGGCTCGGCCGACGGCTCGACTGACAGCCCTGCGAAAACCACGGCAAGCACACCAGCGAGCGAGGAGAAGCCTGCGGTGGTCGTCCGTAAGAAGAAGAAGGTCGTGGTCGACCCAGACGCCGCTTCGCCTGGTGCTGGATGAGCGAAATGTCTGCCGGATCCGATCC
>CALPZT020000347.1 GCA_943328365.2 Bifidobacterium breve
AAGATCCTCGT
The DNA here is from genome assembly GCA_943328365.2 of Bifidobacterium breve. Classification (GTDB taxonomy): domain Bacteria; phylum Actinomycetota; class Actinomycetes; order S36-B12; family S36-B12; genus WLND01. The sequence continues at coordinate 12 of CALPZT020000347.1, forward strand.
CTTCGATGAGCCGACGGCAGTGCTCACCCCGCAGGAGGTCGAGGAGTTCTTCGGCATCGTCGCCGAGCTGAAGGCGCGCGGGGCGACGATCATCTTCATCACCCACAAGCTCAAGGAGGCCCTCGCGGTCGCCGACGACATCACGGTGCTTCGCGGTGGCAAGGTGGTCGGCCATGCAGACCCGAAGACCGCGACCCCGGAGGACCTCGCATCGATGATGGTGGGCCGCGAGATCGACCTCACCGTCGACAAGGAGCCCGGCACGCCGGGCCGCACGGTTCTCGCACTGAATGACGTCACGATGGTCGACGACTACGGCCGGCCCCTGCTGAACAAGGTGAACCTCGCGGTCGCCGCGGGCGAGATCGTCGGAATCGCCGGGATCCAGGGCAATGGCCAAACCGAGCTCGTCGAGGCCATCACCGGGCTCCTGCCGATATCAAGTGGCCGCATCGAGTTTGACGGTGATGACATCTCAAATGCCAGCGTCCGCGACCGCCACCTCCTTGGCATTGCGCACGTGCCGGAGGATCGCAACCAGATGGGCATGGTGAGCTCGTTCACCATCAAGGAGAACCTCGTTCTCGACTCCTACTACGCGGCGCCGTATTCGAAGGGCGGACGGCTGCAGGCTGCAAGCATCCAGGAGTCAGCCCTCGCCCTCGTCGAGGCATACGACGTGAGGCCGCCGCTCATCGAGAACACGGGCGGCGCACTCTCGGGGGGCAATGCGCAGAAGATGATCGTGGCACGCGAGTTCAGCCGCGATGTTCCGCTTGTCATCTGCGCTCAGCCGACCCGCGGCATCGACGTGGGCTCCATCGAGTACATCCACGAGCAGATCGTCCGCAAGCGCGATGAGGGCAAGGCAATCCTCATCGTCTCAACCGAACTCGACGAGATCTTCGCGCTCTCCGACCGCATCCTCGTCATGTACGACGGCAAGATCGTTGCCGAACGACGTGCTGCTGACACCACCCCGAGCGAGATTGGGCTCTACATGGCAGGGAAAGGCTCATGACGACCAGTCAGACACCTGAGACAGGCACGCCCGCCGCCCCGGAGTCGCCTCAGGCAGCAGATAAGCGTTCATTCGCGCAGCAGCTCACGACGAGCGCGAACCTGCGCACCGGCCTCCTCATCCCGTTCCTAGCGGTCGTCACCGCCCTCATCATCGGCATCGTTCTCATCATGCTCACCGGGTCGAGCTTCGGCCAGGCCATGGATGCCTATGCCGCGCTGCTCCAGGGGTCGGTTGGCTCGGTCAAGGCCATCTCGGAGACGCTTACGGCCGCAACCCCGCTCATCCTCGCCGGCCTATCCGTTGCGATCGCCTTCCGGGCGGGCCTGTTCAACATCGGCGGCGAGGGGCAGATGCTCGTCGGCGGCATGTGCGCGGTGTTCGTCGGCTTCAGCATCACCGGGCTGCCGATCTACGTCCACCTGCCCCTCGCGCTCCTCGCAGGCTTCATCGGCGGGGCCATCTGGGGCTTCATCCCGGGCATCCTCAAGGCGAAGACCGGTGCGCACGAGGTCATCGTCACGATCATGCTCAACTACATCGCCCTGCGGCTCGTCGACTTCTTCCTCAAGACTGAGCTCTTTCAGCGCGAGGGCCGCAACGACCCGGTCTCGAAGACCGTCGAGGCATCTGCGCAGCTCACCCAGCTGCTCGGCTGGATGGATCCGGCGCTGCGCGTGCACCTCGGGCTTATCGTGGCGCTCATCGCCGCTGGAGTGATCAACTGGCTCCTCTTCCGCACGACGACCGGCTTCGAATTCCGGGCCGTCGGCGCGAACCCGAATGCGGCCCGCTACGCCGGCATGTCGATCACCAAGGTCTACGTCCTCGTCATGATGATCGCCGGAGGCCTCGCCGGCCTCGCCGGCTCCGGCCAGATCCTCGGCGTCCTCGATAGGGCAACCCCGGGGTTCTCGTCCAACATCGGATTCGACGGCATCGCTGTCGCGCTGCTAGGCCGATCGAATCCATGGGGGGTGGTCGCTGCAGCGGTGCTGTTCGGCGGGCTGCGCGCCGGCGGTCAGCAGATGCAGGTGTCGGCTGATGTCGGCATCGACCTCATCGCGGTCATCCAGGCGCTCATCATCATCTTCGTGGCCGCGCCCGCCCTCATCACGGCGCTGTACCGGCTCAAGACTCCCGCCGTCTCCACCCAGATCAGCAAGGGATGGGCATCATGAACGAGGCGAGCACGCCGCTTCCGCGCGAGAGCTACGAGCTCACTGGCAAGCGCACGAAGGAGCTCACGAAGCGCCAGATCCGCAAGGCGCGCATCTCCGGCATCGTCCTGCTTCTTCTCGCCGCGCTCGTGATGTTCGTCTTCGTCCCCGCGGTGAGCGGGGTCTCGACCTTCGGGCTGAGCACCCCCGACGATTCCATCCAGCTCGATTCGCTCGCCGTGCCGTCCGCCGGCTCGCTGTGGGTGCTCTCGGCTGTGCTGGCCTTCCTCGGGGCCACTCAGTTCTTCCGGGGGTTCCAGGGCAAGACAACGATCATCCTGGGAGTTGCCTTCGGGGTGTTTGCCATTGCGCTCATGGTCTGGGCGGCATCGGGGCAGGAGTTCTCCCTCATCAGCATGCTCGTCGCGACGGTGTCGCGCTCGACCCCGATTGCCCTCGGTGCCCTCTCGGGCATCCTGTGCGAGCGCTCGGGAGTCGTGAACATCGGGATCGAGGGCATGCTCCTCGGCGGTGCCTTCACCGGGGTCGTCATGGGCTCGCTGCTCGGCGGCTGGGTGGGGCTGCTCGCCGCGACCCTCACCGGCGGTGTGCTGGCCCTGCTGCTCGCAGTGCTCTCGGTGAAGTTCCGGGTCGACCAGATCATCATCGGCGTCGTCATAAATATCCTCGTGCTCGGCCTGACCTCCGTCCTCACCGCGCAGGTCCTCGTGAAGAAGCCCGAGCTGAACGACGCCCCGATCTTCGCGGCCATCAAGATCCCGATTCTCGGCGACATCCCGATCATCGGACCGATGTTCTTCGACCAGACGATCATCGTGTACGGCATGTTCATCCTTATCGGGAGCGTGACCTACCTCCTCTTCCGTACGCGCTGGGGCCTGCGCACGAGATCGGTGGGCGAGAACCCGAAGGCCGCCGACAGCCTCGGCGTGAACGTCGCGAGGGTGCGCTATTTCGCCGTCGTGTACGGCGGCATGGTCGGCGGTTTCGCCGGGGCCTGGTTCACGCTCGGCACGGTGGGTCGGTTCGACGAGAACATGACGGGCGGCCGCGGCTTCATCGGCCTGGCCGCCATGATCTTC
>CALPZT020000348.1 GCA_943328365.2 Bifidobacterium breve
ACTCCGAGAATCCGAACATCGATGCATTGCCATCGGCAAACCAGGCAAGGGTCGTGATCGAGCACGGTGAGAGCTCCATGCGAAACAGGCTGGTGAGCGGGGCATCGACCGCCAGGCCGACCATCACCTTGATCGGCGTCACATGGGCGACGACGATGATCCGCTGGGCGCCGAACTCCTCGATGACCTTGCGACGCCCTCGGTCGACGCGTGCCCGCACCTCGGCAAACGACTCACCGCCCGGCGGCGCAATGTCGGTCGAGGCCAGCCACTCATCGACGTGCTCAGGCCAGCGTGCCTGCACCTCGGTGAACGTGAGGCCATCCCACTCGCCGAATGAGCACTCCTCGAAATCGGCCTCGACGTGGACCGGCGCACCGATGACCTCGGCGACGATCTCCGCGGTCTGCCGCGTTCGCAGGAGCGGGGAGGTGACGATGACGTCGGCTCCGCCTCGCTGGTGCAGTTCGTGAGCGAGGGCTCGCGCCTGGGCTAGGCCAATGGGGGCGAGGGGCATGTCGGCCCCTCCACGCCCGCTGAATCGCTTTTCGACGCTGTAGGCGGTGGCTCCATGCCGTGCCATCACGGTGACGGTCGGCGCACCGAGATCGGCCCAGCCCACAAGGCGATTGGCCGGGCGCTCAGTCGTCTCGACGAGCGTGCGCGCGTGCGCCTCCTCGGCCGACCCGACGACGTCGTCGCTGTCGAGCCCTTCGGCGAGCAGGGAAACGCTGCGGAGGATCTCCTTCTGACCGCCGGCGAGCGCGAGATCGAGCACTTCATTGACGAGGGCGTCGGCGAGCGCGTTCGAAGCCCGCGGGACCCACGTGTAGCTCACCTGCGCCACCGGCATCACCTTGCGCGCTTCGAGGGCAAGGTCGCGCATGTCGGGGTGCTTGATCTTCCAGCGCCCTGACATCTGCTCGACGACGAGCTTGGAGTCCAGTCTCACCTCGATGACCGCATTCGCATCAAGCTCGCGAGCCTGCTCGAGGCCAGCGATGGCCCCGCGATACTCGGCGACATTGTTCGTGGCGGTGCCGATGAAGCCGGCCACCTCGGTCAGGACCACGCCGGTCACGGCATCGCGAACGACGGCGCCGAAGGCGGCCGGCCCCGGGTTGCCTCGGGATCCGCCGTCCGCTTCGACGATGAGCGATCGGGTCATGACCGAGCTACAGGCCGGATTCGGCGGTGCGGACAAGGATGCGACGGCACTGATCGCACCGGACAACCTCATTCGCCGGCGCGCTGCGCACCTGCTCGATCTCGCTCGGCGAAAGCTCCAGCCGGCAGCCGCTGCAGCGTCCGCGGTGCAGGTGCGCGGCTCCGAGCCCCGCCTGATCAGCACGGATACGCTCATAGAGGCTGAGCAGGTCCTCGGGAATCCCGGCGGCGATCGCCGCACGCTCCCCCGTCACGATCGAGCGCTCATCGTCGAGATCGGCGAGCAGCGCGGCGACGGCATCGGCCTTTTCGGCTCGTTCCGCTGCGAGGCTGTCACGCTGTGCGTGGAGCTGCCGGACGGCCGCGAGGGCTCCCTCGACCCGCTCCATGATCTCGAGTTCGACGTCCTCGAGCTCGGCCTGACGGCGCGCGAGTGAGTCGAGTTCGTGCTGGAGGTTCGTGAGCTGCTTGGGGTCGTTCACCTCGCCGGAGTCGAGGAGGTGGCGATCATGCTTCGCGCGCTCGCGGACCTGCTCGACATCGGTATCAGCGCGGGACTGATCGCGCTTGAGGTCATCGGCGATGACCTCGGCAGCAACGCCCTCGTCACGTGCCCGGGCAAAGCGGGTATCGAGCTCCGCAAGCTCGATGGCCTCAGGAAGGGTCTTCACCCGGTGTGCGATCTGGGCGAGGCGGGTGTCCTTCTCCTGGAGTTCGAGGAGTCGCTGCTGGTCGGCGGGGTCGGCGTTCAGTTGGTTCTCCCTAGGTGGGCGGTCCACGGATCAGTGGGGTGCGTGGATACGTGGGTCACAACGGTACCGCCGCGAACAGTCGCCGCGGCGCGCACTACCGCGGCAGCCTGCTCGAGCCATGGCCACTCGCTCGCCCAGTGGGCGATGTCGATGAGCGCGCAGGCGTCGGCGGCGAGGTGATCCTGCGTTCGATGATGGCGCAGGTCGGACGTGACGTAAGCATCGGCACCGGCCGCTGCCGACAGGAAGGCATCCCCTGCTCCCCCGCATACGGCGACGGTGCGCACTGACCGCTGCGGGTCTCCGGCGACACGCACGCCGTGATGGGTCTGCGGGAGGCTCGCGGAGACATGCTCGGCGAACTGCTCGAGGGTCACGGCCTCGGCAAGCTCGCCGATGCGCCCGGTGCCGACGCCGGCGGGCTCCCCCTCGAGCTGCACGAGCGGGCGCACGACGATGAGGCCCAGGGCCTGCGCCAGTGCATCGCAGACGCCCGGGTTCGCGTGATCGGCATTCGTGTGGGCGGAATAGAGCGCGATTCCGTTCGAGACGAGGCGGTGCACGATCCGGCCCTTCGGATCGGTGGCCGCTACGGAGTGGACCCCCCGTAGGAACAGCGGGTGGTGCGTCACGATGAGTTGCATGCCTTCGGCGATCGCCTCGTCGACGACCGACATCACCGGGTCGACCGCGAACAGAACTCGAGTCACCGGCGCATCGGGGTCGCCGCACGCAAGCCCGACAGCGTCCCATTCGGCCGCGAACCGCGGCGGGTAGGCGTCGTCGAGGGCATCGACGAAATCACCGACGCAAAGGTCTCCCATGGGGACGAGGGTACGCGCGGAGCTCAGCTTGCGAGCGACAGCGTCGCTGCAGCCAGAAGTGCGAGCGCAACCCCCACGAGTTGGATGGGGTTGAGTCGCTCCTTGAGCAGGACCCACGCGAGGATGACGGTGGCGACGGGGTAGAGCGAACCGACGACCGCCACGATCGACAGCATGCCCCGCTGGGAGGCGAGCTGGAACACGCCGTTTGCGCAGGCGTCAAGGACACCTGACGCGATGACGAGAAGCCACGGGAATCCCTGCCGGACGAACGGCCGGGCGAAGGCAATGAGTACCGCGACAAGCAGCACGGTGGAAGTCCAGCGCCCGATGGTCGCGGCCCACACCCCGGAATCGACGGGGGCGAGGCCGATTGCCGACAGGTAGACGCCGATTGCTGCGCCGCTTCCGAGGGCCAGGCCGATCGTCGATGGCCGAATGCGTGCCTGTTCGCCCGTCTCCCTGCTGACGAGGACGACCGCAACGGCCGCGCATGCGATGCCGCCGAATGCGATGGCGGAGAGCGATTCACCGCGGACGAGCCCGAC
>CALPZT020000349.1 GCA_943328365.2 Bifidobacterium breve
CTCGGCGCGACCACCTGCCTCTTTCCCCGCTTTGACGCAGATCAGGTCCTCGACGCCATGAAGCGCAAGCCTGCGACATTCCTTCCCGGGGTGCCGCCGATGTATCCAAGGCTCGTCGCCCGGGCCAAGGAGCGCGATGTGTCACTGAGTTCCGTGAAGCTGGCGCTGGCCGGGGCGATGTCGCTTCCGCCGGAGATCGTCGACCTGTGGGAGGAGGCCTCCGGAGGCCTTCTCATCGAGGGCTACGGGATGACCGAGACGTCGCCGATCACTCTTGGCAATCCGGCAACTGGCACGCGCCGCCCAGGAGCCATTGGCATTCCCTTCCCGTCGACCAACATGCGGATCGTCGACCGCAATGACCCGACGATCGATGTTGCCCCGGGCGAGCCAGGCGAGTTGCTCGTGCAGGGGCCGCAGGTGTTCTCGGGGTATTGGAACAAGCCTGATGAGACGGCGTCGGCACTCCTGCCTGGTGGGTGGATGCGCACGGGCGATGTCGTCGTTCAGGATCCCGACAGTTACGTCCGCATCGTCGACCGAATCAAGGAACTCATCCTTGTCGGGGGCTTCAATGTGTATCCGACCGAGGTTGAGCGGGTGCTCACCGCGATCTCGGGCATAGCGGCAGCCGCGGTTGTCGGCCTGCCGGTCGACGGAGGCGAGCAGGTGGTGGCTGCCGTCGTGCTCGAGCCTGGGGCGGTGCTCGACCCCGAGGAGGTTCGGGCGGAGTGCCGTCGCCACCTGGCCGGCTACAAGGTGCCGCGAGAGATCGTGGCGATCGACGAGCTTCCGGTCTCGATAATCGGCAAGGTGCTCCACGCGCGGGTGAGGGAGCAGCTCATCGAGCAGCGGCGGCCGATGTCGGTCGCTGGGGTGCCGTCCTCGGATTGACGGTGAACGCGTAGGCGGCGGCTAGATCGCCGAGCTGCAATCCGATTGCGCCTGCTCACTACTCGGCAGGCGGACGCCCGTCGCTCACCGGCCGCCAGAGCCCAGCACCGGGGTTGACCGCTGAGACGGCCGCTGCCAGCGGAAGGGCACTGAGCGGCAAGACGGGCAGCACGCTGTCGCCCGCGATGATGGAGACGAGCACCTGAGCCGCGGCGATTGGCAGCCACAGCAGGGCGAGCGCCGTGATGCGGTGGCCGTGGTCGGCCCGCCGGTCGAGCACCGCACGGGTGGCGAGCACCGCCCAGGTCGTCGCGGCGATGAATGCCGGCGCAGCTGCGATGAAGAGCGGCTGCATGGCGATCGCAGGGATGGCAGCGAGAGCCACGGCTGCCCCCGCCCCGAGGGCGAGCAACAGGGGATGCGCAGGAGGGATGATGACTGATCGCCATGATTCACGTGGCGCCGGCTCGAGCGGCTTGGGGCGGGGACGGAGCAGGATGCGCCGCGCCTCGTCGAGTCGAGCGAAATTCTCCGGGTCGCCGCCGGCATCGGGGTGGGCGAGCCGTGCCCACACTCGCCACGCGCGCTTGATGGCGTCGACGCTGGCATCGACTGGGACGCCGAGGAGCGCGGCCGCCTCGTCTTTGTCCACATCGATCTCCCTTTGCGTCCTCACGTCCGGAATTCATGTCTATTCTCTGGGCAACACTGAACCGAAGGGACTCCCGTGCTGGCCATGTGCGTTCCTATTGTTCCCGCAAGCACCGCTGCACTCGTTGCGGTGGCCGCGCCAGCGCATGCTGCCCCAGCGCCGAGGCCAAGGTTGAAGGCCGGCCAGGTGATCGCCATCGTGAGCGACGACAACCTGTACCGGAAGAACACGTGCGACGGCGTGGTCGAGAGCGGAGTCTTCTTCTCGAAGCAAGACAGCAGCGGCACACTGTGGCACGCCGGCCTTGCCAACGACCTCGCGCCCGGTTGAAGCAGTCCGTCGATTGACGCTCCGCGAGCGAGTCGCGCAATCCACATGACTGTACAATAAATAAATACATTTGGACAAAATAATTGTTCATAAGTTCGGAGGTCTTGAATGCCCGGTTCATCGGTCAGGGGAAGGGGAAGCCCAGTCACGCTCCTTCCGCTGTTTCGCTCGCAGACTCAGGCCCTCGTGCTCACGCGTTTGCTCCTCGGGCCGGGCGAGGAGTCCATTACCGATCTCTCCATTGCAGTGAACGCCTACAAGAATGCGGTCAAACACGAAGTGGACCGCTTAGAGGCGGCCGGACTCGTGTCGAGCCGATCGGTGGGCCGCTCCCGATTGGTGAGCGTGAGTGCTCCGGAACCAGTTCGATCCATCCTCCTGGATCTCGTCCTGCACACATTCGGGCCGATCCGGGTCGTCGGTGAAGAACTCTCGACTGTGGATCGAATCGACGCCGTATTCATCTACGGGTCATGGGCCGCACGATATGCACGGGAGTCTGGTCCCCCGCCAGACGACATCGACGTTCTCGTGGTTGGAGATCCGGATCCAGATGACCTCTTTGAAGCGGCTGGGCGGGCGACGACTCGACTCGGTAAAGAGGTCAATGTTCACGTCGTGAGCGAGGCGGCATGGTCGCACCCGAAGGGTGAATTCCTCACATCAATCAAGGCGCGCCCACTGGCTTCCGTTCCCTTGCTCCCGGATGCTCGTGGTGAGCGGTCGTGAGTTGGGCACCGGGCCGGGAGGCGATCCTGGGGATGATCGAGCGGCATCACCTCGTGATTGTCGTTGCATCCAGTGACCTTGCGCGCTCACTTCTCGCTCAGGCGGACGAGGCGCTGGAGACGGCGAGCGAAGCCGCGCTTGCCGAACGCTGGTATTCGGCCTACGCAAATCTCTGGGACGGTGTTCGCAAAGCGCTGAGCGCCCTTCTCCAGGCACAGGGTTTGCGTCCGACTCGCACCGGAGGCCACCTTGCTGTTGAGCAGGCGGCCGTCGCGCAATTCACAGGCTCTATGGGAGTTCTGCTCCGCCCGGTACCGCGAATGCGCAGCACGAGAAATGACGCGGAGTACCCCGATCCGGACACGCAGATGCAGCCCGCACGTGTGCTCGCTGACTTGGGGATGGCGCGTGATCTCGTTGAAGCGTGCGGCAAGGTTCTTCCGCACCTGACTGTGTTTCAACGATGACGCATGTCGACGAATCTGGGACTCTGCCGGTTCAGGCCTGTGACGATCCTGAGGAGCGTGCTCCTCTGGTGGATCGCTGAACTGATCATTGATCGGTCATGACGACGATCGCCGAGCTCTCGGCATTTATCTCAGGCGAGCGGGAGGCATCAAGCGCACCATCATCAGACCCGGCGGGCCCTGCCGAGGCTTGACCCATAGCATTTTCGCGTGCA
>CALPZT020000350.1 GCA_943328365.2 Bifidobacterium breve
ATCGACGACGTCATCGTCTTCCACCAGTTGAGCGAGGGCGAGATCTTCCAGATCGTCGACCTCATGATCGCCGGCCTTGAGCGTCGTCTCGAGGAGAAGGACATGGCTCTCGAGCTCACGGCACCAGCGAAGTCGCTGCTTGCCGAGCGCGGATACGACCCGTCACTCGGTGCCCGGCCCCTGCGCCGTGTCATCCAGCGTGATATCGAGGACTCGCTGAGCGAGAAGATGCTGTTCGGAGATCTGCACCCGGGCAGTATTGTGGTGGTCGACGTCACTGGCGAGGGAGCCGAACGAGAGTTCACCTTCACCGCGACGCCGAAGGCCACTCTTCCGGATGCGCCGCCGGTCGAGACGATGAGCTGATTGCCGACACGACGAGGGGCCTGACCGTGGTCAACGGACCGCTGATACCCGGACTCCGGGAGTTCGACGGCCCGAAGCGGCAAATTCCGCGGGTGGTCTGGTGGGCGGTCGTTCTCGTTGTGGCGTCGGGGCTGGCCATCGTGCTCGCTGGGGTGTTCGCCAGCAGCGGTCCGATGCGAGGGTTAGGGCTCGTCTCCGAGGGGCTGCAGCCGGTTGCGTACCGGCCGACGACCTCTGAGCAGGCACTGCAGGTAGCACTTGCCCTCCCGCCCGAGGGCCTGTGCCGTCAGGACACCGTCGACGTGTCGACAACCGAGGACGAATCATTCGTGCGCGTGACAGCGACTCGGACCTCGGCACGCAGCGGTGCCTGCGCCGCGACAGGCTCGTCGGGCGACCGTATGTGGGTCGACGTGCAACTCGCGGCTCCCCTCGGCGAACGCCGCGTCGTCGCGTCCACCGACAGCGAGGCTCTGCCACGCGATACCAGCGCCGGCCTCGGCTGACATCCCCCGTTCTCGCTTATCCATGTCATAGGAGGACGAGTGAGATTAGTGGTCAATCTGAGCAGACTGTGCCGGTTGACCCTCTGCTGTACTCCGTAACCGGAAGTCGCCAGGGGGTGTCTGCTCGATGAGCGCATCCTTGACGAGCCCGTCGAGTGCCCGTGCGATCTGGGGCGCATCATGCCAAGCAGATTCGATAGCGCTGGGCGTGATCGGCCCATCAGCCGCTCGCAGAAGCGACATGATGCGCCCGCGCGCCTGACGATCGCTGCCGGCGAAGGCGGCCTGCCGCCGGATCTCGAACTCGGGTGCTGGGTAGCCGTCGGTTCGCCACCGGCACATCCGTGCGACCGGGCAGCCATCGCAGGCGGGCTGCGCGGCGCGGCAGATGAGCGCACCGAACTCCATGACGGCGGCTGACCACTCTGCGGGGCGATCGTGCTCGAGCAGCGCGGCTGCCTGTGCCCGTTCTGCATTCGTCACGTGCGACCGAGGCTGAGCCTGGCCATTGAGGGTGCGCGCGATCACTCGGCGAACATTGGTGTCGAGCACGACTGACGGCAGGCCGAAGGCGAACGCTTGCACTGCCGCGGCCGTGTACTCCCCGACGCCCGGCAGCGCTCGCAACGACTCGGTGGCCGTCGGGACCTGCCCGCCATGCTCATCGCGGATGATGACGGCCGACTCGTGCAGCCACTTGGCCCGACGCGGGTAGCCGAGGCGATCCCACAGGCGAATGGCGTCGGCGACGTCGGCTCCGGCGAGATCCGCGGGCGAGGGCCATCGGTCGAGCCAGAGATGCCAGCGCGGGATCACCCGGTCGACCTGTGTCTGCTGGCACATGAATTCGCTCACGAGGATGCCCCAGGGGGTGACATCAGGGCTGCGCCAGGGCAGCGGACGGCACGCATCGTCGAACCAGGAGAGCACTGGTTCGACAAGGCTCGATCGAGGATCGGCAAACGTATTGCGCATCAGGCAAGCATGGTTCCACGTTTGTGGCTCCCCGCCCAGTAACGTTGGAACGTGAGTGGTCTGTTCGTACCCATCGGCCCGGAGCCGGGCTTCGTGTACTGGATCAGGCGGATCACCTTGCTCCTCGCCGTCGGAACCCTCATCTTCGGCATCTGGTGGTTCGCCACCGGTCGCGCCGCGCAGGAGCAGGCGAGTCCCTCGCCGGATGTGAGCCAGTCGGCAGCACCGGCCTCTGCTGAACCATCCCCGAGCGTTCCGGCTCCGGAATCCCCGTCGCCTTCTGCGACCGAAGAAGTCAACCCGACCGCTGCCCCGGTGGACTGCCAGGACTCCTCGATCAAGGTCAGGGCGCGGTCGGACAAGTCAACGTATGTCGTTGGCGAGACCCCGGTGCTGAAACTGACGATCACGAATATTGGCGACGTCGCCTGCAAGCGGGATGTCGGGCCCAAGGCCAATGAGCTCGAGGTCACCTCGGGCGGCTACCACGTCTGGTCGAGCGACGACTGCAGTGCAAGCGATGCATCGAAGATCATGGTGATGAAGCCGGGCGAGAAGGTCAGTTCGAGCATCACCTGGAATGGACGTCTCAGCCAGAAGGGCTGCCCGAGCGAGGGAGCCGAGGCGAAAGCCGGGCGCTATGACGTCATCGGCCGCAATGGCGCGGTCGAAAGCGATGGCAATCCGTTCTCGCTCACCAAGGCTGAGTAGGCACACCGACTCTCGCGCAGCACGGCCGGATGACTTGACCGCTCTGCGTGCGGATTGACCTAATTCTTGGCTGTTTCAGCCGGATGCTGGATGAAATGACTGGGGTGGTGGGGTTAGCGGGGTGGGGTTGATAGGCGGCGGGCCACTGCGAGGGCCTCGGCCACCGAGGAGACCTCGTGCACTCGGATCGACTCGGCAGTCGCCGGGCCGGCCGGGTCGGTGCGTGCCGGCACGATGGCATCGGTGAAGCCGAGCCGGGCGGCCTCGCTCAGCCGGCGGCCGAGCGCGGTGACCCTGCGGACATCACCGGAGAGCCCGATCTCGCCGACGGCGACCAGACCGACCGGGAGGGCCTGCTCGGTGACGCTGCCGGCAACGGCGAGGGCGATGGCGAGGTCCGTGGCCGGCTCGGCGAGGCGGACGCCGCCGACTGTTGCGACGAAGCAGTCATTCGCAGCGAGCTTGAGGCCGGCGCGTCGCTCGAGCACGCCGAGCAGCATGGCGATGCGCGAGGAGTCGAGGCCGCTGGTGACCCTGCGCGGCTGCGGGGCGTTCGTGGGGGCAATGAGCGCCTGAACCTCGGCCACGAGCGGCCGGCGGCCCTCGACGGTCACGGTGACACACGTGCCCGGTGCGGGGGAGTGGCGATCGCCGAGGAACAGCCCGCTCGGGTCGGCGAGGCCGATGATGCCGTCGTCGACGAGCTCGAAGCAGCCGATCTCATCG
>CALPZT020000351.1 GCA_943328365.2 Bifidobacterium breve
GAACTCCCCGACGAGCGAGGCGAGGTAGTCGGCAAGCCACGGGACGGCACCGAACTGCACCCGATGGGTCTCCTCGTGCAGGCACACCCAGAGCCGGAAGTCGCGCGAGGGCACCTGCAGCTGCTGCTCCACATGCACGATGGTCGGGGCTACGAGCAGCAGCCGGCCACGTTCGCCCGGCTCGGTGAACACCTCGTACTGGCCAAGTACCTTGCCGGAGAGCCAGGCGAGCACGGCACCCACCTGCAGCGCCGTGCCCCGGGAGCCGAGGTCTCGAATGAATGCCGGAGGGTCTCGGCCCTCGAGCTCATCGAGGAGCGGCGACATGGCAATGCGCATCCCGGCGACATTCGATGCGATCCAGGCCGGACGGTCGACGACAGCCGCACGGCCATCGCCTGGAACGTCGAGGCCGGTGACCTGGCGTACCGGCTCGATGGCCTCGGCAGAGAGATCGCGCAGCATCGCGACCGCCTCACGCGCCTGGACCCGCGAGAGGTCCGGGCCACGTGGGGCCAGCCGAGTCGCCGTGGCAATCGCGAGGCTCCACTCAACTGTTTCGGCCATTCGGTCAGCGGGGATTCGCGAGGGCGTCAGGCGCCGGGGGGCGGCAGGCCACCGCCTTGGCATCGCCGTGCAGATTCCAGGTGCCTGCGGCGAAGGGGATGACCGCGACATCGCCGCGCCCCACCTCGAACGCAGCCACGTCTGAGTGAATGACGCCACTGCCCTCGAGGACGAGGAGGATGGTAAATCCGGCCTCGACCTCCACGGGTCCGGCGCTCGTGTCGAGTCGGTGCGCCCGGAAGTACGGGTCGGCCTCTGCCGGCATGACCGACGAGAGCCCGGCCCTTTCGATCCGGTCCTTCGTCAGCACGAGACGATCGAGATCAGCGTCCGACACGGCGCTCCGGTCGACCGCCTGGAGTGCCGTCTCGAAGCCGAGGTCGAGATGACCGTCCTTCTCGCCATCGACTGCGAAGTCCTGCCATTCGAGGAGGATGGAGAGGTCGGTCGGCTCCTGGAGTTCGAGGACGAACACCCCGGACGGCACTGTGTGCGGGAGGCCCGCCGGCACGAGCATCGCATCGCCGGGCCGCACCTCCCTCGTGCGCAGAGCGCCGAGGAGGGCCTCGCTATTGCGCTCGCGAACCCAATCGGTCACCTGCTCCATGCTCATGGCCTCCTTGAAGCCGACACCGACCTGCGCGCCCTCCGGAGCGTCGAGCACGTACCAGGCCTCGGTCTTGCCGTGGGCTAGGCCAAGATGGGTCCGCGAGAACTCGCGGTTGGGGTGAAGGTGGACAGGGAGCCGCTGCTGGGGGTCGAGCAGCTTGACGAGCACCTCGGTGTTGGTGCCGTAGCGGGCGACATGCGCCGCGCCCAGCCACGCGGCCGGATCCTCCTCGATCGCCTCGATGAGCAGCCGCCCGTCCGGGAGTCGGCTGAACCCCTGGGGCGCCTGGCCAAACCGAGCCGTGGTCGACCCGATCCATTCCTCCGGACGCTGGGGGCCACCTGGTCCGCGTCGCAGGGCGCCGATACGGTCACCGCCGCGGTAGAAGTGGTCGAACTGGTTGACCGGCAACAGGACCGGGACCACAGAGCTAGCCATCACGAGCACCCACATTTCGCTAGTCGGGAGGCAAACAGATCAAGTGTGTCGCGGGCAGCGTCGAGCGATGGCACATCGTTCGCCAGTACTGCGAACACCAAGACTCGTCCGTCCACGTCTTTGACCGTACCCGCTAATGCCACCACAGTGCTCAGCGTGCCGGTCTTCGCCCGGACATAGCCGGCTGCATCAGCGCTCAGCCCCTCGGTGAATCTGTCAGAGAGCGTGCCGGTGAAGCCCGCTACTGGCAGCCCGGAGCCGATCGGCCACAGCGCCGGATCGGTCTGCCTCGCCACGCTCGAGAGGAGCCCGGCGAGGGTGATCGGAGGAACCTTGTCTCGCCCGGAAAGGCCGCTTCCGTCGACGATCGACAGCCCATCGGTGGCGAGCCCGAGCTTCTCGACCGCCTGCTCGACCGCTTTCGCCCCCGTGGCGAATGAGGCCTTCCCTGACAGGCGGCCTCCGACGAGATGGGCGAGCGATTCGGCGAGGTCATTCTCGGAGTCGGTGAGCATGCGCTCGACGAGGTCACGGATCGTCGGCGACTCGACCCTCGCGACCTCGGTGGACCCGTCAGGTGGCTTGCGATTGAAGATCGAGGTCACGGTCAGCCCACGCTTCTTCAGCATGCCGGCCAGCACCTGCGCGGTCTGACGCGCAGGGTCGTCGACACGTGACGATGCTCCCGGCCGGACCCGGCCCTGGTCGACCATGAGCGACGTGACCGGAGCCACGACGCCGTCGATCGGAAAGGATGATGGCCAACCGGGAGCGAGCGTCGGCCCGGAGAACAGCGAGTCGTCGTACCAGAGCTCTACGGCATTCGCCGCGACCTTCGCCTCGACCTGGTCAGCGAGGTCCTCAAGGCTGGCGGCATCGACGCCCGGAATCTCCTTGCGGGCAAGCGTGGAATCACCGCCTCCGACGAGGGTGATCGTCGCGTCCTTGACGAGGACGACCGTCGCGAGTCGCTCGCTCGGATCGAGGACGGAGAGCGCAGCACTCGCGGTGAGGAGCTTGATCGTCGAGGCCGGAATACGAGGGCGGCCGGCTCGGACATCGAGGAGGACGTCCTCGGTCGCCGGATCGACGACGACAGCGCTGAACTGCCCGAGGGAACTCGACTTCAGCAGCGGGGTCACCGCCCTCTGGATCCCCGTGGCTGTCGGTGCGACCGCTGTCGATCCTGCGATGACGGTCGGCACGAGTACCGCGACAGCCGGTGCCGCGGGCGGGGTGGATCCTGGAGCAACAGGATTATCGACGGACGCAGCAGGGCCGATCGACACCACGAGCGCTGCGCAGAGGGCGGACGCCACGACCGCCACCCCGCGCGCGGCGGCGGACATCCTGCTCCCGCCATGTCGCGGTGTTGCCTCACGCACGCCTTGCCCCTTTCCCATTTCCATCCCCATGGTGAAGACTAACGAGCATGACCCCCCTGGACTTTGACGTCACCATCGAGATTCCCGCGGGGAGCCGCAATAAGTACGAGATGGATCACGCGACCGGCCGCATCCGGCTCGATCGCATGCTCTTCACGTCGACGAGGTACCCGCACGACTACGGCTTCATCGAACACTCCCTCGGACTCGACGGCGACCCCCTAGACGCGCTTGTCCTGACCCAGGAGCCCACGTTTCCCGGCGTCCTCATCC
>CALPZT020000352.1 GCA_943328365.2 Bifidobacterium breve
AGGAGGCTGGCGGCACCGATGCGCTCAAGACCCTCCAGGAGCAGCTCCAGTACTACGGCATCCTCGATGTCGCGAGCCCGGCGAACCTCGTCGGCCTCATCATCGGTGCTGCGGTCGTGTTCCTCTTCTCGGGCCTGGCGATCAACGCCGTGTCCCGTGCAGCGGGCGCGGTCATCTTCGAGGTGCGCCGGCAGTTCCGCGAGCACCCCGGCATCATGGAGGGCACCGAGAAGCCGGAGTACGGCAAGGTGGTCGACATCGTCACCCGCGATTCGCTCCGTGAGCTCGTCACGCCCGGCCTGCTCGCCGTTCTCACCCCGATCGCAGTCGGCTTCGGCCTCGGCGTTGGCGCCCTCGGTGCCTACCTCGCCGGAACCATCGCGACCGGCGTGCTCATGGCGGTCTTCCTGTCGAACTCCGGCGGGGCCTGGGATAACGCGAAGAAGTTCGTCGAGGACGGTAACCACGGCGGCAAGGGCTCCCCTGCGCACGAGGCGACCGTCATCGGCGATACCGTCGGCGATCCGTTCAAGGACACTGCCGGCCCGGCAATCAACCCGCTCATCAAGGTGATGAACCTCGTCGCACTGCTCGTCGCACCCGCCGTGGTGTCGCTGAGCATTGGCACCGGGGCCAACACCGGCCTGCGCTGGACGATCGCACTCGTCGCGGTCGCGATCATCGTCGCATCGGTCGTCATCTCCAAGCGACGTCCGATCGCGGTTGGCGATCCGGTCGAGGTGAAGGCCTAGGCCTCGATCCACGTTTCAACCGAAGGGTCCGGCTCCTGTGGGAGCCGGACCCTTCGTCGTTCGCGCGCCTGCTCCACAGGGGTCATGTGAGGTTTCCCGGCATTGACCCGGGGGTCGCGGCGACTTGACAGGGGGGTGTGGCCTACCGTCAGACTCCGCGGCAGAGACTCGTCAAGAAGTGACGGTGTTGCCCGGGAAGGAACGTGTCGTGAGCAACGCCAAGACGCTGGTGATCGTCGAGTCACCTGCGAAGGCCAAGAAGATCGCCGGCTACCTCGGCCCTGACTACACCGTCATGGCCTCGGTCGGTCATATCCGCGATCTCGCTTCGAAGGCGTCTGAGCTCCCCGAGGAGGACCGCAAGAAGCCATGGGCGAAGCTCGCGGTCAACGTCGACGAGTCCTTCCAGCCCTACTACGTCATCCACCCCTCGAAGGTCGCGACAATCCGTGACCTGAAGAAGGCCCTCAAGGATGCCGACGAGCTCCTCCTCGCGACGGACGAGGACCGCGAGGGCGAGGCCATCTCCTGGCACCTGCTCGAGGTGCTGAGGCCGAAGGTGCCTGTCCACCGCATGGTGTTCAACGAGATCACGCCCGAGGCAATCCGCGAGGCGGTCGCCAATCCCCGCGACCTCGACATGCAGCTCGTCGATGCCCAGGAGACCCGGCGCATCGTCGACCGTCTCTACGGCTACCCGGTCTCCGAGGTGCTGTGGAAGAAGATCGGCCGTGAGGCGCGCTCTGCTGGCCGTGTGCAGTCCGTTGCCGTCCGCCTTGTCGTCGATCGCGAGCGGGAGCGCATCGCATTCCGCTCGGCCGGCTACTGGGATATCGAGGGCGTCTTCGAGCCGGAGGCCTTCGATGCTCGACTCACCGCGGTCGACGGGCAGCGGGTGGTGCGCGGCAACGACTTCGACCAGTCCGGAACCCTCACCGCGAAGAACGCGGTGCTTTTGGACGAGACCCGCGCTCGCGGACTCCAGTCGGCGCTCACCGGCCGCGAGTTCACGGTTCGGTCGGTCGTCCAGAAGCCGAGCCAGCGCCAGCCCAAGGCGCCCTTCATGACCTCGTCACTCCAGCAGGAGGCCTCGAACCGCCTGCGTTGGGGCTCCCAGCGCACGATGCGCGTGGCGCAGGGGCTGTACGAGAACGGCTACATCACCTATATGCGCACCGACTCCACAAACCTGTCGGAGCAGGCGATCAATGCGGCCCGGTCGCAGGCAGCGGCGCTCTACGGCCCGGAGTACGTCTCGGAGCTTCCGCGCCGCTACGACAAGAAGGTGAAGAACGCGCAGGAGGCCCATGAGGCGATCCGGCCGGCAGGCGATGCGTTCCGTACCCCGGGCGAGGTCTCGCGTGAGCTGAATGCAGATGAGTTCGCGCTCTACGACCTCATCTGGAAGCGCACGGTCGCATCGCAGATGGTCAATGCGCAGGTTGCGACCACGACCGTGAAGCTCGGTGCCACCGGCTCCGATGGCACCGACGTCGAGTTCACCGCGTCCGGCACCGTCACCGTCTTCCCGGGGTTCTACGCGGCTCTCAAGGACATCACCGAGGATTCGGACGACGCAGATCGCGAGCGCGAGCTGCCGAATCTTCGCGAGGGCCAGACCGTGACCGCCACGTCGCTCACGCCCGAGGGTCACAGCACGAACCCGCCCTCCCGCTACACCGAGGCCAAGCTCGTCGGCCGCCTCGAGGAGCTCGGCATCGGCCGGCCGTCGACCTATGCGTCGATCATGTCGACCATTGTCGATCGCGGCTACGTCTGGAAGAAGGGTTCGGCGCTCGTGCCGAGCTTCACCGCGTTCTCCGTGGTGCGCCTGCTCGAGGAGCACTTCAGCTCGCTCATCGACTACACCTTCACAGCGAGCATGGAAGAAGTGCTCGACCTCATCGCTGCTGGCGAGAGCGACCGGGTCGCGCAGCTCGCTGCCTTCTGGCGCGGTGGCGAGAGCGTTGCCGGCCCGTTCCCCGGGATCAAGGCGCTCACCGAGGATCTCGAGGCGATCGACGCACGACAGATCGCGACGACTCCGATTGCCGGGTCAGATGCCTTCCTTCGGGTCGGACGATACGGCGCCTACGTCGAGCGCGGCGAGGAGCGCGCGAATATCCCGGTGGGCCTGGCCCCTGACGAGCTGACTGCAGAAAAGGCCGAGGCCCTTCTCGCGGAGCCCTCCGGTGATCGCGATCTCGGCGTCGACCCCGAGACGGGCCTGCAGGTGCTTGCCAAGACCGGACGCTACGGCCCCTACGTGACAGAGGTGCTGCCCGAGGGCTCGCCGAAGTCGGCGAAGCCGCGCACCGGCAGCCTGCTCACCGACATGACCCTCGACACGGTGACCCTTGACGATGCGCTGCGGCTGCTCAACCTGCCGCGAGTCGTGGGCACCGACCCGAATACCGAGGAGGTCATCACCTCCCAGAATGGCCGCTACGGCCCGTACCTCATGCGTGGCAAGGATTCACGGTCGCTCGCAAGTGAGGCCGAGATCTTCACCGTCAACCT
>CALPZT020000353.1 GCA_943328365.2 Bifidobacterium breve
ACGATTCGGAATTTCGGTCATCGACAGTGGTCCTCACTGGTTCGAATGCCACGGGCCTGACCGAGGCATCCGGGCAGCTCGCCGGTCGTCGCGGGGGCGCTTCGAACCTCGACCGCACCCTCATGCCGATGGGGTTTCGAACGTTCGTCCAGCAAATGCAAGGCCCCGAAACTCCTCTGCAACCTCAGTTGCCGCTCACCGGCCTGCATTCCCCTGCCGCGGCAGCCGCGTACCAGGATCTTCTCCCATGGCTCGGCGACCTGGTGCGGCTGTGGGAGCAGTACCTGTCATACGGCGGGTACCCGCTGGCGGTGGCGGCAGCCCATCAGGGTCGGCAGATTCCGGGCGGATTCGTCGAGGACATTTTCAACATTGTGGCGAATGACGCGTTCGTTGCCTCCCGACTCGGTGCGGCGAAGGAGATGGCCCTGCTCGAGCGGCTGTGGGAGACGATCTCCAGTTTCGCCAACATGACGAAGGTGGCCGACGACCTCGACATCCGAACCGATGCCGTCACCCGACACGTCGAGTACCTGCGCGATTCGTACCTGCTCTGGCAGTGCCCGCAGAAGGACGGCCGAATGTGGGCGGGCAGGCCCAAGACGCAGGACAAGATCTACGCGGTTGACCCGATCGTTGCCCGCCTCCCGCACCTGCGCAATGCCGGGCGCCAAGACATCGATCCGACGGTGCTGAGCGAAATGCAGCTTGGCAATGCGATCCGTCGGCGGGTCGTCGTGGAGCAGCCGCACTTGCTCAGCGACGACTTCCTGTTTCACACGCGCACGCCCACCCGAAAGGAGATCGACTTCGTTTGCAATCATCTCGGCGGGGTTGCGATAGAGGGCAAGTACACGGAGGGTTCGTGGCGCTCGGAAGCTGCCACGGTCAATGCCTCCGAGTGGGCGGGGATTCTTGCTACGCGCAATGTTCTCGACACGAGCTCTGGCGGTGATCGGGCGTGGGCTGTGCCTGCCGCGTTCCTCGCCTTCCTGCTCGACACATGACGGGTCGAACGATGGAGCAAAGGAATTAATGTTAACTGGACTTAACATAACTCCAGTTAACATTCCATGTGCGTTCCGACCAGCTGGTGCGCCGAGTCGACCGCTACCGATGACCACGGCCGGGCGCGGAAGATATTCTCGGAGGCGCAAGACACCCCGCACGACTCGTGCGCGGGATTTGGACGGCTCACGGCAGCCCAGCGAAACGGTGACCTGAAGGATGACGACGGTCGGCATTGACCTCGAGCAGTTCATCCGCGACCCCTACGCGACCGGCATCCAGCGGGTGCTGCAGCAGCTCGCCATCAACTGGCCCGACGGCGAGACAAAGGCCGAGTTCGTCGTGCCGAACAAGCGCGGCTCGTTCACCCTCATCGACCGGGCAACGGCGGCCGAGCTGCTGTCGCTGCCGTTCCAGGAGCGGCTGCCGGACGATGACCTGCGCCAGACCGTCAACGAATTCCTCGAGCAGCACGAGCAGCGGGCGTCGACCGTCCAGGTGAATCTCGGCGACCTCGTCGCCATCTACGACGCCTGGCTCCTGCCCGAGGTCTCCTACCTGCCGAGCGTGCTCGAGCGGCTCGACATCTTCGGCCGCTGCATGCCGACCACGATGATCGGCTACGACGCCCTGCCCCAGACCGAGCCGGCGAACTACCGGTTCGTGCCGGGCGCGGCCGCGTGGGTGAGCGAGTACTTTCGCCGGCTCGTGTCGGTCGATTCGGTGGTGTGCATCAGCGAGTATTCGCGGAGCGAGATCATCGGACGGCTGCGGCGCGATCCCGCGAAGCGCATCACCATCGCCCACCCCGGGGGCGATCACCTCGCTGCACGCCCGGCCAGTGCCCGCGAGACGGGCGTGGAGGGCCGTAGGCCGCAGTTCGTGCGCCTGGGCACCATGGAGGCGCGGAAGCGTCCGATCGAGATCCTGCGCGGCTTCGAGGCTGCCGTTCGCGATGGGCTCGACGCCGAGCTCGTCTTCATCGGCAACGCATCGTCGTCGTCCGAGGCCATCAACGCCGAGATCCGCGCGGCGGTCGCCGCCGGCTACCCGGTGACCTGGGTGACGGGGGCCTCCGACGCGCAGGTGCACGACCTCGTGCACGGCGCCGACGCCTTCCTGTCATTCGGCGTCGAGGGCTACGGCATCCCGGTGCTCGAGGCGATCCGCCTCGGCACCCCGGTGCTGTTCGACGGCATCCAGCCGGCGGGCGACCTCATGGTGGGCCGCGGCGCACGCCGGGTGCCGGCCGGCACCGAGGTCGAGATGGCCGAGCTCTTCCGCGCATACGGCCAGCCCGGCGGCCTTGACGGCCTGCGGGCGGAGGCCGACCCGGGCATGGTGCCCTCATGGGCGGATTTCGCGGCCCGCGTGGCCGCCGCATCGGCGAGAATCTGACCGCCGGGGGGCGCAGGCACGGATTCGCTCGAGCACGAAGCAACGATCTAGGGGTGGCATGTCGCAGCGTTTGACCGCGAGCGCTTGGTGGGCGCTGCCCATCGCGTTCTTCATCATGTGCTCGGGCTGGGCACTCACCTCGCCGGTCGGCTCGGCCCCCGACGACGACTTTCACCTGAGCTCGATCTGGTGCGCCCAGGGGGCGAGGGCGGGGGTCTGCGAGGAGTCGCCGGCGAATCCCGCGGCTCGCTTGGTGCCCGCGAATGTCGTGCAGGCCTCTGATTGCTTCCGTTTCAAGGCGGACGTCTCCGCCGGCTGCACGACCTCGATCATGGACGATGCTGCGCTCGTCGAAACGACGCGCGTCAATGTGACCGCTGGCCTCTACCCGCCGGGGTTCCATGCCGTGATGTCGGTGTTCGTCGGGCCGGATGTCGAGCGGTCGGTGCTCGCGATGCGGCTGTTCAACGCCGCCCTTTCAGCGCTCGTCATCGCCGCGCTCCTGCGGCTCACCCCGGCTGGGCTGGCGAGCGCATCGGTGCTCGCGATCACGGTCACGTTCATCCCGCTCGGCCTGTTCGTCACCGCCTCCACGAACCCGAGCGCGTGGTCGATCATCGGCATCGGCGGCTACTGGGCCTTCGCCATCGCGTTCCTGCGCCACCGCAACTGGCGCGACCGGCGGGGTCTGCTGCTCGCCGCAGCCACCCTCATCACGGCCGCCATGGCCATCGGGTCGCGGGTCGATGCGAGTTTCTACGTGGTCCTTGCGACCGTGATCGTGCTCACGGTCAGCGGTTGGAGGCGGTCGAGCCTCACTCCGGGCAGGCTCGTCCTCCTCGGAGTCGTCGTCATTACTGCG
>CALPZT020000354.1 GCA_943328365.2 Bifidobacterium breve
CCATCTGGTCGGGAAGCGCAGCCCAGGGCACGCTCATGTGCTCGACGAGAGCGGTCAACCTCAGCCCGTGTCGCATGAGCGCGGTGATGATCTCGGCGAGGCCGTGATTCCAGCTGTGGGTCACGGTGTTCAACAGTCGCGCTTCTGTCTCGACATAGGTCGTGTCCTCGTCATCGATGATTGGAGCTTGCGTCTCGAAATAGGAGTGTGCGATGACGAGGGCATCGGGCACCTCGTAATCGAGGGACCAGAGGACGGGATGGCCTTCGCGAACGAACAGCCGCCCGCCAGGAACGAGGAGATCGGCGACCACCTTCGCCCACCTATCGATGTCCGGAAGCCAGCACAGGGCACCGATACCGGTGTACACGAGGTCGAACCGGCCTTGGCCGAGGATGTCGGCGGCCGCGTAGCAGTCGGACTCGACGATTTCGACGGGGAGTCGAAGATCGATGGCCAACTGGCGTGCAACGTCGACTGCGGGGGGCGAGAAGTCCAGGCCGGTCACGTGCGCGGCTCCGAGTCGCGCGAGGGACACGGTGTCGGTTCCGATGTGACATTGCAGGTGCACGACGTGCAGACCGTCGATCGGGCCAAGGCGCTCGGCATCGAACGTCACGACATTGCTCAGGTGATGCGGGTCGGAGCGGAACTGGGCGAGGCCGTAGGAGTCAGAGGCGGCATGAAGCGGCACGCGCTCATCCCAGTTGCGTCGGTTTACGTCGAATGACTCCATGACCTGAGCCTAGGGATTCAGTGGCCACGTTCGGGTTCATGGCGGTGGATGCGTGCCCCGGGTGAGATTTGAACTCACACTGGACCGAGTTTGAGTCGGCTCCCTCTGCCGGTTGGGGTACCGGGGCGATGGAGCAATCGTAGTGGCGCCGTCGTGCCATCACTCAGGTGATGGACGGGAGAGCGGATTGCCCGAACTATTGTGTATCCATGGTGGAGGCGCCGGCAGTCCCTGATCCGAGCCGTGGCTCGGATCCGTCCCCTGTCACGATCCTCGTCGCAGAGGATGAAGCGCTCATCCGACTCGACCTTGTCGAGATGCTCGAAGAACTCGGGTACCAGGTGGTGGGCCAGGCCCGCGACGGCCAGCAGGCAGTCGACCTTGCCCGAGAGCTGAGGCCAGACGTCATCCTCCTTGACGTCACGATGCCCGTCAGAGACGGACTATCCGCGGCTGAGGAGATCGTCGCAGGGCAGTTCGGGGCGGTCGTGATGGTCACCGCCTTCAGCCAGGCCGACACCGTGGCCCGGGCCGCAGACGCCGGAGTCATGGGCTATGTCGTGAAGCCTTGCTCGGCATCAGATCTCGGCCCCGCTGTGGAGATGGCGCGATCCCGTTGGGCGCAGATGCGCGACCTCACCGAGCAGGTAGGCGATCTCGGTGAACGGCTCGCAGCACGCGAGACGGTCGACGCTGCCAAGTCAGTGCTTCAGTCGAGTTTCGGTCTCACCGAAGCCGAGGCATTCAGCGCACTGCGCCGACAGGCCATGGATGCTCGAATAACCCTTGCAGAGGCGGCCGCGATCGTCGTCGAACGGGCGAATTCGGCCGGGTAGGGCCTCGTTCATAACGGATCGGTTACGAAGACACATCGAATGACGCTGCTGTTACCCCGCAGTAACAGAAGCCCCATAGAATCAAACAACCGCGGCGACAGCAGTCGTCGTTGACATGTATCCAAGGAGAAACATGAAGCGCACTACGGTCCTTAAGTCGGCCGCTGTGCTCGGTGCCCTCTCGCTCACGCTCGCCGCATGCGGTGGCAGCAGCGAGACAGCAGCATCGAGTGCCGCACCGGCAGCAAGCAGCGCGGCGCCCAGCGCCGCAGCAAGCGAGGCAGCCACGGCAGCCACGGCAGCATGCAAGATCGGCACGATGCTGCCGCAGACGGGCAACCTTGCATTCCTCGGCCCACCCGAGTTCGCGGGCGTCGATCTTGCCGTTCAGCAGATCAACGCTGCAGGCGGCGTCCTCGGCAGCCCGCTCGAGAACCTCACCGGCGACTCGGGCGACACGAGCACCGATATCGCATCGCAGACCGCAGATAGCCACATCGCTGCAGGCGTTTCCGCGATCATCGGCGCAGCATCCTCGGGTGTCTCGCTCACCGTCATCGACAAGATCACCGGTGCAGGCGTTATCCACTTCTCGCCGGCGAACACCTCGCCTACCCTGTCGGACTACGCCGACAATGGCCTGTACTTCCGCACCGCGCCGTCCGACCTCTTCCAGGGTGCGGTCCTCGGCTCGCTCATGCTCGACGCTGGCGTCGAGAAGGCCGGCATCCTCGCACTTGACGATGCCTACGGCACCGGCCTCGCCGATGCACTCGATGCCAACTTCACCGCAGGCGGTGGCACGGTGAGCGAGAAGATCATCTACAACCCGCAGGCCGCTGAGTTCAGCGCCGAGGTCGGCAAGCTCAAGGCGAGCAAGCCTGGCGCGATCGCAGTCATCGGCTTCGAGGAGTCGGTGAAGATCATCCAGGAGCTCATCAAGCAGGGCATCGGCCCCGACAAGGTGCCGTTGTACCTCGTTGATGGCAACCTCTCGCAGCAGGCATTCGCCGAGCTGCCCGAGGGCATCATGGTCGGCACGAAGGGCACCCTCCCGGGCGCCGCAGCGACCACGGAACTCCAGGGCGAACTGCTCGCCGTGAACCCGGAGCTCACCGACTTCTCGTACGCAGCTGAGGCGTACGACGCAGTCAACCTCATTGCCCTCGGCATGGTGGTCGCGCAGTCCTGCGACGGCGCCGCAATCGCCGCCGCGCTGCAGAGTGTCTCGAAGGATGGCGAGCCTTGCACTGACTTCGCTTCCTGCAAGACGCTTCTCGATGCAGGCACGGACATCAACTACGAGGGTCAGTCCGGCCCGGTTGAGTTCGCCGACAATGGCGATCCGTCCATCGCAACCATGGGCGTCTACACGTACGAGGCAAACGACAAGTACGTGCCGCTTCTCGATGAGTTCGTCACAGGCGCGGTTCCCACCTCCTGAGGGTGAACCAACCGCGAGCATGAGCTCGTGATCCATGAGCGTGGGTCGATCCTGAAAAGGGTCGGCCCACGCTCATGTTCTAGGGCGCCGTGATGGGTGCGATGTCCATGCAGCCTGATGCGCGTCAACCTCATGGCAGCAACGAATGAGCCCCCGTCCTCGATGTCGAGGACGGGGGCTCATTCGAATGCACCGGGGAGGTGCGCTGTCGTGCGAAGGGCTCAGGCCTGGGAAAGCGAGCCGAG